>JAXHVG010000051.1:0-7078 GCA_034189245.1 Caldifarciminota bacterium | reverse complement strand
GCTGCTTCTCTCTTTCCTCTCATCACTCCTTGCAGGTCTTGGTGCATGTATGCTGCTGGGTGCATTCACAAAGGATTCCAAGACATCACAGACAATGATATTCCCCATAACAATCTCTGCAATGTTTTCAATGTTCATGACAATGTTCATTGACTTCAGCACAATGGCTCCTGTATTAAAGGTGATATACTTCATGATCCCCTTTTCCCATCCAATGATGGCTTTCAGGGAACTCCTCTTCGGTAATTATATGCTTGTTGTTTCAGGTATAGTGTATTGTTTTGCTTTCTTCTTCATAATGATAGGCATTACAGCGAGGATATTTTCCAGTGACGTGCTGCTTATAGGTCTGCCGGAAAAATTCAAATTAACAAAGTACTTGAAATCAAGATAGAAATTCATATAATACTGGCATGAAATTTGTCATTGCAATAGACGGACCTGCCGGTTCAGGCAAAACAACCACAGCAAGGGAATCGGCAAGGGAACTGGGAATGATATATCTTGATACAGGTGCAATGTACAGAGCAGCGGCACTGTTTATGTACAGAAAAGGCATTGAGGTGCTCAATGAGAATGAAGTGAAAAAATATCTAAAGGATATTGACATCTCCTTTAGAAACATTAATAATAGTAGAAGGATCTTTCTAAACAGTGAAGATGTGTCTGATGCAATCAGGAATGAAATGATTTCCCAGAAAGCATCCGAAATATCCACATTGAAATCCGTACGGTTTTTCCTTGCAGGTATGCAGAGGAAAGTCGGCAGCATTACAGACATTGTTGCTGAAGGCAGGGATATGGGGACAGTTGTTTTCCCCGATGCCCAGCTGAAATTCTTCATGGAGTGCTCCATTGAGGAGAGGGCAAGAAGAAGGGCTGCCGAGTACAGAAAAGATAACCCAGGTATTTCTATTGATGAAATTAAAAAACAGATAGAGATACGGGACAGGCGGGACAGAAACCGTCAATATGCACCTTTGAAAATGGCAGATGATGCTATTTTGATTAATACTACAAACATGACCAAGGAGGAACAGATTAAATTTGTTGTCTCTAAAGCAAAAAAGATCAGAGAAAATATTCAATCTGGCACTGAAAACAGCTGACCTGATTTTTCCGTATTTGTTCCGTATCAATATAAGCGGAGCATTCCCCAACAAAACCGGTCCCCTGATAGTTGTTGCCAATCATATATCATTCATTGACCCCCCTCTCATAGGATATCTGACATGCAGATTGTCTGGTTCAAGGAATGTGTATATACTGGCAAAGAGGGAATTGTTCAATATACATACGTATTACGGCAAATTTCTCAGGGCAATACATGCAATACCATTGAACAGGGCAGGCATGGATATCAATGCAATAAAGCGCAGTTTCAATGTGCTGGATAATAATGGCAAATTGATAATATTCCCAGAAGGAACGAGGAATAAGACAGGCAAGCTGATGAAAGGCAAACCGGGAGCAGGTTATATTGCACTCAAGGGGGGTGTCAATATACTGCCTGTATTTATTCACAATGCTGATGAACCGGTATGGAAGATAATCCTCGGTCAAAAAAAAGTAACTGTTGTCTTAGGAAAGCTGATTGACATATCGGGCATCAGGGTCAATTCAAGAAATGCAAGAAAGGTTGCTCAGATAATGATGAATGAGATTGGGGATTTAAAGCAATATGTATAGAATAATAACTGCAGAACACTCAGGCTTCTGCTTCGGCGTGAAGAGAGCCATTAATATGATAGAGGAAGTGTCAAACCGTTATTCAGGCGAAGACATTTATACACTGGGCCCCATTATTCATAATCCCCAGACAGTTGAAAGAATGAAGAAAAAGGGTGTGAAAGTATTGAATACTGCTGAGGAGATCAGCAGTATTGAAAGCGGTGTGGTTATACTGAGGACACATGGAATTGAAAAGCATATACTGGATATGCTGGAAAAGAAGGATGTCACACTGATTGACGCCACATGCCCCTTTGTGAGAAAAGCCCAGGACTATGTCGTTCATCTCAATAATGAGGGTTTCCCAATTATAATCATAGGTGAACCCAATCACCCTGAGGTCAAGGCATTGAAGTCACAGATAGCAGAAAAGGTCCTTGTGATTGCCGGTAAGGATGATGTGGTGAAAATCAAAAACCTTGAATCCGGCCGTGTCGGCATTGTCTCGCAGACAACACAGAATTACGAGGATTTCAAGAGTACGATAAATGTACTCTGCGATTATTTCAAGGAACTCCACATATACAATACAATATGCAATGCTACATCACTGAGGCAGCAGGCAGCAGTTTCACTGGCAAAGAGAGCCGATATGATGCTGATAATAGGCGGTTACAACAGTGCCAATACAAAGCGGCTCTATAATTTATGCAGGAGAATTCAGGAAAGAACATATCACATTGAGACAATAGGCAATATTGAAGACAGCTGGTTTGAAGATGGAATAGAGACAATAGGCATTGCTGCAGGAGCTTCAACACCGGACTGGATTATTGAAGATGTTAAAAATTACTTAAAAGATAAATAAATAAAAGGAGGACATTAACTATGTCAGAAAAAAAAGACTACACATTTGATGTGCAGACGGATTATTCCAATGAGAAGATGGAGGAGCTTATCAATGAATCCCTCCACACCTATGACTTGCCGTTACTTGACAAAAGAGGCGATGGTGATGACGAGGAGAGGATAATAGACGGAAGGGTTGTAAGAAAAACAGAAAAGGACCTTATCATTGATGTGGGACTCAAATCAGAGGGTGTTGTTTCACTTTCCGATGTTGCTGACCCGGATGAAATTGAGGTAGGTGATACCATTAAGGTCTATATTGAGAATTTTGAGAACAATCAGGGATTTGCCGATATATCACTGAAGAAAGCCCGATTCCTTCAATTATGGCCCAAGCTTGAAGAGAGCAATGAAGATGGTTCACCTGTTGAAGGTGTTATCAAGAAGAGGGTCAAGGGCGGCATGATCGTCAGCCTCATGGGTGTTGAAGCATTCCTTCCCGGGTCGCAGATTGATCTTCAGCCTGTATCCGATATGGATGCTCTTATCGGCGAGAGGATGAAATTCAGGGTAATCAAGCTCAATTACAAGAGAAGGAATATTGTTGTTTCAAGAAGGGTTATTCTGGAATCAGAGAAAGAGGACCGCAAGATGGAGTATATTGAGAACCTCAATGAGGGCGATATTGTTGAAGGTGTTGTTAAGAACATCACTGAATTCGGCGCATTCATTGAAATAGAGCGCGGTATTGACGGACTGCTCTATATCACCGATATGTCCTGGGGCAGGATTCTCCACCCATCAGAGATTGTCTCAATAGGCGATACTGTCAAGGTGATGGTCACATCCATAGACAGGGAAAGAGGCAGAATATCACTCGGACTCAAACAGCTTACACCCTATCCGTGGAAGGGTATTGAAGAGAAATACCCTATTGGCAGCAGGCAGGAGGGCAAGATCATATCCATAGAGGATTACGGTGCATTTGTTGAACTGGAGAAGGGTGTTGAGGGGCTCATACACATATCGGAGATGTCATGGACACAGCATATCAAACATCCTTCAGAGGTCGTTGAAATAGGCGATGAAGTAGAGGCTATTGTGCTGAGTATTGACAAGAAGAATGAACGTATATCACTCGGAATAAAACAGCTTGCCGATAATCCGTGGGACAGATTCAATGAAGGCGATATTGTTGAAGGTACGGTGAAAAAGGTTGCCAAATTCGGGGCATTTGTTGAAATAGCTACCGGTATTGAGGCACTTCTCCATATCTCCAATGTATCATGGGACAAAACAGACCTTGAGGCAGAGGAGGAATTCAATGAAGGTGAAGAAATTGAGGCGAAGATAATCAATATTGACCCGATAAAGAAGAGAATTTCACTTGGCATCAAGCAGATGGGGGACGATCCGATAGACAGGTATAATGTAGGCAACATGATAACAGGAAAGGTCTTTGAAACAAAGGATAAGACAGTAATCATTGATATTGACGAACCGTTCAAGGCAATTATACCGAGCCGTCTTATTGCAATGCCATCGGAGAATCCGGAGGCGGATTATCCGAAGGATAAGGAGATAGAGGTCAAGGTCATTGAGATTGACAAGTCCAAGAGGCGTCTCATAGTTACAGACAGAACAGGTGAAGTGACCAATGAAGAGGTCTAATGGATTTCCCAAGTATATTATTGTAACAGGCGGGGTTATAAGCGGTGTCGGCAAAGGCATCGCTACTGCCTCCATAGGCAAGATACTCCAGGAATACGGGTTTGATGTCACTGTACTGAAGATTGACCCCTATATCAATTTTGATGCAGGCACATTGAGACCAACTGAACACGGAGAGGTGTGGGTCACTGATGACGGCGGTGAGATTGATCAGGATCTCGGCAATTATGAGAGATTCCTCGGCAATCCATTCTCAAAGAAGAACAATATAACAACAGGCCAGATATACTCCAAGGTCATTGAAAAAGAGAGACAGGGCAAGTATCTCGGCAAGACAGTGCAGTTTATACCGCATATACCCGAGGAGATTATCAGGCGCATAAGAATGGTCTCAGAGGGCAGGGAGTTTGTGCTCATAGAAATAGGCGGGACAATAGGTGATTATGAGAATATACCGTATCTCTTTGCAATAAAGAGTCTTCAGAGGGATATAGGCGAGAATAATATGAAGCATATTATGGTCACCTATCTGCCCACTCCCAAACATATAGGAGAGATGAAGACAAAGCCGACACAGCAGGCAATAAAACTCCTTTCCGAACACGGCATATTCCCTGACTTCATTCTATGCAGAGCACCCCAGGCACTTGACAGTGTGAGGAAGAAAAAGATTGAGACATATGCAAATATCAAATCAGAGCATGTGATATCAGCTCCTGATACAGATGTACTGTACAGAATCCCCCTCAATTTCCAGGCAGACAGATTAGGTGAGAAGATACTCACGGAATTTGACATTGAACCGCGGAGGAAGAGTGACTGGAGTCACTGGGAGAAATTGACCAATATCATTGAATCACCGCCTGCGGCAATCAAGATTGCAATGGTCGGCAAGTATCTTGATATAGGCAAATTCTCACTGACTGATTCTTATATATCCGTCAATCAGGCATTACAGCATGCAGCATGCAACAATAATATCGGTGTTGATATTGAATGGATATCTTCACAGGATATTGAAAGCGGTGCATTTGATGTAAACAGATTGGCAGGATACAATGGCATACTCGTGCCGGGCGGTTTCGGCAGAGAGGGTGTTGAAGGGAAGATAGAGGCAATACGCTTTGCGCGGGAGAACAATATCCCCTATCTCGGACTCTGTTTCGGCATGCAGCTGGCAGTAGTTGAATTTGCGCGCAATGTGTGCGGGATGAGGGATGCCAATTCAACTGAGATTGATCCGGGCACATCTTTCCCTGTCATTGATATACTCAAATCCCAGGAGGATATAATCAGGAATAAGCAGTACGGCGGATCCATGCGCCTCGGGGCTTATCTGGCAGTACTGAAAGAAAATACAGCAGTTACCCGGCTCTATGCTGAGAGGGACAGGATTGAAGCGGACAGAAGAAGAATTGAGGAGATAGGCAATGACAAAATCAACAGATTCAGGCTCGGTTCACACTGCGAGGATGATATATGTGTACTGGAGAGACACAGGCACAGGTATGAGGTCAATCCCGGATATACAAAAGAGCTTGAGGAGAGGGGGCTTGTCTTCTCCGGATTCCACAGATTGTCCGAGGAAGAAACACTGATGGAGTTTATTGAACTGGATGACCATCCGTTTTTCATAGCAACACAGGCACATCCGGAATTCAAATCATCCATTGAGAATCCCTCACCGCTCTTTTACGGTTTTCTTCATTCTGCTTACAGCTTGACTAATTAAAAATTTAATGATAATATTTTATATTATATGGCAGAGAAATTAGGCACTTTACTAATCAATGCCGGATTGATAAATGAGCAGCAGTTAGAGGATGCACTTAATGAGCAGCAGGAGTCAGGCGAGAAGCTGGGCAATATACTTGTGGATAAGGAGTATATATCCCAGCAAAAACTCATTGAATTTCTGGCAAAACAGTTCAAGGTCCAGTCAATTGACCTCAATGATGTGGTTGTTGATCCCGGACTGCTCAGAACCGTTCCGCCCAAGACAGCTACCAAGTACAATGTTTTTCCTGTAAGAAGAGAGGGTAGAAACCTCTATCTTGCAATGTCCAATCCTGCAGATGTGTTTGCAATTGAGGACATCAAGTTCACCACCAATCTCAATATAGTCCCGCTTGTAGCATCAGACCGCGTGATTAAAAGCTATATAGAAAAATACTATGAATCCCAGGAGATACTGGATGAAGTGGTTGATGATGATATACTGGATGATGAAATAGAGGTTGTCAGAAAAGATGAGAATGAGGAGGCGGATGAGCAGGGGGGAGACCTTGCTGCAACCATTGAAAGCGGGCCTGTTGTGAAGATGGTCAATTCACTCATTACAAAAGCTGTTGAGACCGGTGCATCTGATATACACATTGAACCGTATGACAAGGATTTGAGGATACGGTATAAGATAGACGGTGTGCTGCAGCCCCTGGAAAAGTCAAAGACACCGCCGTGGAGATACAGGAAATCAATCATATCCAGGGTGAAGATCATGTCCCTGATGAGACTGCAGGAATCAAGAAGACCGCAGGACGGAAGAATAAAGGTCAAGGTGCACGGTAAACCCATTGACATCAGGGTTGCCACAGTACCGACAATGTACGGCGAGAAGATGGCACTGAGGATACTTGACAGGGAGAAGGTGGAATTCAAATTTGACAAACTCGGATTTGATCCTGATGCAGAGAAGATCATAAAGAGGGCAATCAAGACACCTGTGGGCATTGCTCTTGTTACAGGGCCTACGGGCTGCGGCAAAACTACAACACTATATACATGTATTGAAGAGATCAATGACCCGGAGATCAATATCACAACAGCTGAGGATCCCATTGAATTCTCACTCCTTGGGGTTAATCAGCTGCAGGTCAATGAATCTGTC
>JAXHVG010000050.1:0-4683 GCA_034189245.1 Caldifarciminota bacterium | reverse complement strand
ATCAATTAATATATCCAGCCCATTTGCCAGACGCTTCTCTTCATTGTATACCGGTATTGCAATAGACAGTGAATTATCTGTTTTTCTCATAACGCTTGATATCTTTTATTGTATATATCTGCTGATCCCTTGTCTCCAGTAATATTATACCGAGATATTTGGATAATAATGCTATAAGCAGAAATACTCCGGAAAAACCGGATGATATTATTATCATCAAAGTTGTCCAGCCCTCGACGACATCTTTCAATATGAAATAGGAATACAGTGAATAAAGAATAAGTAGTAAAAAGAGAAAAAAGAATATGATTGACAATAAGAGGGAAAGCTGCATACCGATATGCGAAAATGAAATCAATATATCTGAACCGATATTGAGTTTCTCCAGCATTCCCCTGCTGTCCTTCAGCCTCTTATTGGACCGGGGTTTGAAATATATCTCTCCTGTATTCACAGCAGAATATGCATAGAGAATTTTTCTGAATCTGACCTTATGCTTCAGTGCAAGTGTCTTGTTCAGGGCAGTCCTGCTTATCAGACGCATTTCATCATGCTTGACATCCATACTGATATAACTGACTTTATTGATAAACCGGTAGAACAATCTGCTGGACAATGATGGTTTGAGACCGGATATGGCTGACACAAGATGCAGATTCTCTTTACTTGCCTTCTTATACATATTGACGAAAATATCATCAGGGAATATAAATTTAGCTGATTCTGTCTCAAATACAAAATCCCCCACTGCAAGGTCCAGACCTGCGAACAATGCACTCTCCACAGAGTGTTTCCATGCAAGGTCTATTAATATCAGATTACCATGTATATATTCCTTTATCTGTTCAATAATTTCTTTCGTATTATCATTACTGCAATTATTGACAATGATAATTTCATGTCCGTCAAAACTATCTTCCAGCAGTTTGTCCGAATGTCTGATAGTATTTGCGATATATTCCGCCTCATTGCATGTATGAATAACAAATGATGCAAAAACATGTTCCTTCATAAAAGGGCATCCTCCAATTCAAAAATTGTGGATATTTTACCGGACAGAACTGATATATACCCGGGATTGGATTGTGATCTATGTATCACGGTGGGCCTGCTGTCATCAATCTCTGCTGTCTTGAGTATCGGTTTTATTGAAAACAGTGATTTATGATACTCCAATTCAATGCTGCTGCTTAAATATTTTCTTATCATTGAGAACATATACTCCCTTGCTGATCGGGGAGCGTATCGGCATTCATTGCAGTCCGCCAGGTAATCGGGACTGCATATGTCAGAATTATCCTGACAGTCAAATTCAGGCAGATACCCAGTTGATGTCTTGTGCGGTGTAAAGAGTACTGAAGTAAGAGAATGATACTCTGACTGACCGAAAGGCATTATTGAAAAAAATGGTCCATCCATTACTGTAATGCCTGTATTATTGAGATACGGACTCTTTACGAGTATCACTTCGCATATCTCATACTTTATCTCAAACAACTCTTTATTGAACAATGTATTAACCTGATTGACTGATGCATAGGATGTATTTATAACATTCGCTGCCTCAATCGTCTGCCCTGAACTGAGATGCACAGTAAAATTGTCATTGTTATCTTCAGCCTTGATGATAGAAGTATTGTAAATAATTTCTGCTTCTCCGTCTGCATTCTTTATATCATCAATGAGTATATCTCTCACCTTCATCCAATTGAATGCATATTCCTCTGTAAGGAATACATTATCAAATAATTTCTCATTGAAATAACCGCTTCCATTCACAGGGGTACACTGTATATTCATATTACTGCAGAATTTGAGGAACTGTTCTGCCGATGTAAGGCTTAAATCACTTGGTATTGCATAATAACTTTCATAAATATTATTGACAGCTGCAGAGAATTTATCAGTGAATTCTCTGAAATAATCCCTTGATGCTCTCGCAGTTATTATGCTCCTGGGATAATGATACCCGTGATGTATTCGTGCCTGATTTATGCTTGACGCTCTCTTGAATGGACTGTCTTCTGCTTCCAGCACAATAACTCTATCGCCTTTCCCGGCAAGTATAACCGCACTGTACAGTCCGTATATACCGGCACCAATGACAAACCAGTCTGTTTTTACACTTTTCACTGTATTATCTCCGATGAGAGATATATGCCCAGTGATTTGGACAGGAGCAGTCCTTCTGAATCATTATAAACAGGTAAGTCAATAGTGAGGACTCTGCCAAACCTTAATTTTATGCCTGTCTGATAATAATAATCCCACTGACTGTAATCAACAGAGGCAAAATAATTACTGAAATATGCCTTCAGAATACTGTTCCCTGCTTCCAGTGACAGTTTCTCAATAGATTTATGCAGGTTATCATTGTCTGTTATATAGCCCATGCCATTGTTGTATCCCAGCCCAAATCCGTAATTCCCCAGAGATGCACTGCGTTCCCTGAAGAGTGTCAATTCTGATGATTTGAGATAATAGCTGTTTTCTACATTGATATCACCGAGTATGAATCCGCCGTCAATATTCAATGAAACCGACACTTTGCCTGCAGGTACAGAAAGACCTCCCTTTATGTCAAGTTTCTGATATTCAGTTGAAGAGTATATAATAGGATCAGATATCTCAACAATGGGATATATATAAAATGAATAGAATGACTCCTTGCTGAAATAATTCATACTGATTAAAAGGCGCGATAATTTACCTGTAAATATCTTATCAGAGAAATGAGGCAATGTGCCTGTTCTCCTGTAATGACCCAGTAATTTGAATTCATAATCATAATCTTCGGCATGCCTCACTGCCCTTACTCCATTGTAGGTCTCAAAATAAAGAGGGGTATATTTGAATCTGTGAATCAGCTGGGTAATAACCTGTTCACCCTGATTCCTTATGAATTCATGCTGATACTGATAGGCAGTTACAGGATTATAGCCCGCAAAAATCTTCAGTGCCCAGTTGCCGAACATTGAATGCCTGTTGAATTCAAATGTAGGGATATCACAGGCATAGATGCCTATACCGTATGAGAATTTGTCAATGAGCGAATGCTGCATCATGGGGTGAAAGTAAATATTATTGGAGAAATGTGCTATTGAATAATCGCTGAAATGGATTTCAGTATATTTATTCCTGATATTATTATAATAGTCAGTATCAAGAAAGCGCATATCCGGGTCAATAATTATATTGGATAGTTTCTTATTCTTATCAACCTTCACTAATAATTTATCTGAAGTAAAGATTGTGTCTGATGAACCGTCAGAATAGATTATTTCAACAGGAACCTCAAATTCAAATGGCGATTCATTACCTATGCTTATCTCATATACATTATCCTTCTTCTCAATGCCGGAGATTGAGTAATCATTGTAAACATTCTCATGGAGAAGATGCTTGATATTCCTTGAGTACTTGTTGTCCGTATAACTGTTTATGAATGATTCAAAGTCAGATATTGACGGATGTGTAAAAGCAAATGTGTCAAAATATTCCTGCATCATTACTGTAAATTGCTCTCTGCCTATCATTGCCTCCATTGCCCTTAGTACAAGCATACCCTTTGAATAAACATTTATGCCGTAAGAATAATCATCCTCATAATCATATGATGAGAAATCCATTGGTGCGGATAATCCATTACTCTGTATGAATCTGTATGAGAAATAGTAATTATCAAAGAGTGATATGAGTTTTCTGCCGAATAGGGATATGTAATTATTCTCTCCATAGGCATGCTCCATATACGAGAGTTCACTGTATACAGCAAATGCCTCATCCATAAAGGGTTCTTCAGCTTCATTTGAGCCAATAATAAGGTAGAACCACTGATGGGCTATTTCATGGCAGAGCACCTGCCGGAATACCTTCATATCAACAAAAGGTATTTGCATCCTGTTCGGCTGCATCATGGATGAGACGATTATAAAGCAGGGGTACTCCATTCCACCGCCTGCTCTAACGAGTCCCTCTGCTACTGTAATCCTGTCATACGGATATTCAATATATTTCTCTGAGTAGAATTGAATGATTTCCCTTGTCTCGTCAATACTCTCAGCATATGTATCCCTGCCTTTTGATGAACAGATCATCTCCACAGCGGGCTTTTCTTCATTATCATAGAAATAATAAAACTCATTTCTTGCAATAAAAGCGAAATCATTGACATTCCGGGCTCTCAGAGTGATTGTCCTGAAAGAATCAGATTGAGTGTTCTCATAATAATTGTCCCCGTCCAGGTCAGACAGCAGCTCACTGCGCATTGAATCATCCATAGAACCTGTGCCGAATACATAATAATTACCGGGCAAGGTGACAGATACAGTATAATCACCGTATTCACCAAAGAATTCCGTGTATTTGGAAACCTGAAAGTCAGCCCATCTGCCGTTTTTATACACAGCAACCTTGGGATACCACTGTGAAATATCATACCGGCCGTTCAATGTGCCTTCCCTCAGATACGGAAACGGTATCTTATTGACAAAATCAATATGCATTATTAATAGAGAACCCGGCATAAGAGGTTTATCAAGCTCTACAAATCCCATTGTACCATTGACAGTGAACTGAAGTCTGCTGCTGTCAGTATAGATTGAATCAATCCTTATGTAGCCGGATTTACTCTCATTGTAATGCCTGCTGTGATCCTCCCAGTAATCCCCGTTTTCTGCAAAA
>JAXHVG010000005.1:0-5646 GCA_034189245.1 Caldifarciminota bacterium | reverse complement strand
ACCGTCTTCAATATAGTACCGGCTTTCATCAAGTGCATATATCCTGCTGCCTTTGAAATATCCCTTGTCAATAGTTGATTTTCCGCTGTATATGATGCCGTTCTCATCCTCATAATCAAAGTACAATGAGTCGCCGTCTATCTTATTTCCCTCGGTAAATGTCAGATTGATGCTGTCTTTGGCAAAGAATGTCTTGTTCTCCTTGTCTATGACAACAGACAGTGCCTTTACATTGAATTTATCAGAAGAGATATTGACATTTCCCTCAAGGAATATCTTATTTTCCCTCCGCATGTATATCATGCTGTCAGATGTATAGGAAATGGTCTGAGTCCCTGCATGCAGGAGGATCTGAATAAGCAAAACCGCCAGAAAGAATATCTTACTTTTTAACTGCATCCAAAATCATATAGAGGAATAAAAGCATAATGCCTATGACAACAGATGAATCGGCAATATTGAATGTTGCATATCGCCAGGAATTAATGCCGAAATCAAGGAAATCAACGACCTCCCTGAATACCAGCCTGTCGTAGAAATTACCGAATGCCCCGCCCAGTATCAATGAGAGTGCAATGACATTTCTTCTCTCATACTTTGAGTGAAAGAAATAGACAAGGAGGAATATTATTGCAATTGCCGTAAGTCCTATCAGTATCCAGTAATTTCCCACATTGATACTGAAGGCTGCGTGTTTGTTCTTTACAAATGTTATTTTGAAAAACTCGCCCCACACCTCTATGGACTCATAGAGATGCATATTTGTCTTGACGATTAATTTGCTTATCCTGTCAAGCAGAAGGACAATGATTATGACAGGCAATCCCCACTTGAGGCGTCTGCCTATCTGATCAGGAAACCTTATCTTTGCATTCGATGCAGAGTTTTGCATAAGGAACCGCCTTCAGTCTCTTCTTGGGGATCTTCTTTTCGCACATTTCGCAGATACCGTATGAATTATCGGAGATCTTGGCAAGTGCCTCATCAATCATTCTCAGTTCATTGAGGATATCATTCATATTCCTTGATAGGGATTCCAGCATTGCTGCATCAGAACCCAGGTCTGCACTGTGAAAAGGATAGCTTGAGTTTTCGGAATTATTGCTCTCATTAAGCTCCTCTTCATACTCTTTCAGTGCATCCACTCTTTCCTTCTTCATCTCCAGCAGGAGATCCATGAATTGCTTTTTCTCTTTTCTGTCCATTTCAAACCTCCGATTTAACAACATCCGAGCATTTGTCGCACAGATCCGGATACTCGCCGTCCTCCCCCACTGTCTTGGAGTAAATCCAGCATCTGGCACATTTGCTTCCATCTGACTTGACTGCCTTTATCCTGAGTGCAGGGTCTTCAGACCTGATTGTGAAATCCTCACCTGTCTTATCAAGATTCACAGCAGAAACAATGAATATCTCATTGAGATGCTTTTCGTATTTTTCAAGAACATCCTTTATCTCTCTGTCAGCAATCTCCAATGTGAGTTCTGCTTCCAAAGATTTGCCTATAATACCCTGATTTCTTACTTTTTCAAGTGCAATATTGACCTGTTCACGCACTGATTTGATGATCTGCCACTGGCTGGCGAGCTCTTCATCAATGAACTGCTCTTTGTCATCTTCAAGCACTTCAAGATGGATTGAATCCCTCTTATTCTTCTTTTCGAAAAAGTCATAAGCCTGTTCTGCTGTAAAGGGTAATATGGGAGCAATCATTTTAAGCATTGTATCCATAAGCATGTATATTGCCGTCTGTCCGCTGCGCCTCTCGCGAGAATCTTTGCCATATGTGTATAATCTATCCTTCAATATATCAAAATAGAATTGTGAGAGGTCAACTGCGCAGAATTTGTGAAAATCCCTGAACACCCTGTGGAATTGATAATTGTCATATGAGGCAATGATCTTACCCTGCAGTCCGGCGAGACGGTGCAGAATGTATCTGTCAATACCGCGCATATCATTATAATCAACAGCATGTTTGTCATAATCAAAATCATTGAGATTGCCCAGTATGAATTTGAAGGAATTCCTTATCCTGAAATAGACATCCTTTGCATTATCCAGCACATCCTCGCCGAACGCCGCATCTGAAGTATAATCAACCGATGAAGCCCACAGGCGGAGGATCTCGGCTCCAGAGGTCTTCCATATCTGTTCAGGTGAAACAACATTGCCCAGACTCTTGGACATCTTCTTCATCTTCTCATCCAGTATGAGCCCGTGTGTCAGGACCTCCCTGTACGGGGAACTCCCGTCAGTTGCTGTGGCTGATATGAGTGATACCTGAAACCATCCTCTGTGCTGGTCAACTGCCTCAAGATAGAGGTCTGCAGGCCATGAGAGATTCTCTCTCTTCTTGAGAACAGCAGAATGAGACAATGAAGAATCAAACCATACATCAAAGATATCCTCTTCCTTCCTGAAATCACTGCTGCCGCATTTTCTACACTGTATGCCTTCAGCAAGTTCACTTACGTCCTTCTCAAACCATATATCCGAACCATGCTCTTGGACAAGGTCTGTTATCTTCCTGATAAAATCAATTTCAATATGCGGTTCACCGCATTCTTTGCAGTACAGAGCCGGGATGGGCACACCCCATGAGCGCTGCCGCGAGAGACACCAGTCCGGTCTCTCTTCAACCATATTGTAAATCCTGTCTCTTGACCATGCGGGAATCCATCTCACTCCGTCTATTTCCTTGAGCAGTTTTTTCCTGAGATTATCATGGTCAACATTTAAAAACCACTGGTCTGTTGCCCTGAATATCAATTCACTCTTGCATCTCCAGCATACAGGATAGGAATGGTCTATTGTTCCTGAATAGAGCAATATGCCCTCATCCTTGAGATCTTTCAGTATATTCTCATTAGCGTCAAAGACAAACTGGCCTGTGTATTTTTCAACATAATCAGTGAATCTGCCCTCTTCATCAACAGGACTTATAAGGGGGAGGTCATTCTTGAGACTCTCCTGATAATCCTCATATCCGTGTCCGGGTGCAATATGCACAACACCGCTGCCTGTTTCCATTGTCACATAATCAGCAAGTATGACCCTGCCTTTCTTATCCTCAAATATCGGATGAGTATACTCCATGCCCTCATAATCAGCAGGATCTGTCTTTTTCAATACCTTGTAATTCTCAAACCCGAGCTTATGAGTTACATCCTCTATCAGCTTTTCAGCCATTATCAGCACCCCTTCAGGTGTTTCAATCTCTGCATACTGCTCTCTGGGATGCATTGCAATTGCCACATTGGCAGGCAGTGTCCATGGTGTTGTTGTCCATATAAGTATGTATTTATCCTCACCTGACAGTTTCAGTTTAACAAAGATGGATGGAGACGGCCTGTTGTCATACTCTATCTCATTGCCTGCAAGGGCAGTGGAGCATTTGGGACACCAGTGGATGGGTCTCTGTCCCCTGTAAATATATCCCTTCTCAACGAGTTTGCCGAAATTCTCTATTATTGTGGATTCATATACCCTGGACATTGTAATATAGGGATCATCCCAGTATCCGTGCACACCGAGGCGGTGGAATTCCTTTTTCTGCTTATTGACAAATTTCTCGGCATATGCCCTGCATTTCTTCCTCAATTTGAATTTGGGGTAATCCTTGGCTCTTTCGCCGAGATTCTTTGTCACATTATGCTCAATCGGCATGCCGTGACAGTCCCATCCCGGCACATAGGGGGAATAGAAACCACGGATATTCTTGTATTTGACAATAAAATCCTTCAGTATCTTATTGAATGTTGTACCTATGTGAATATGACCATTGGCATAGGGCGGGCCGTCATGCAGGATAAAGCTCTCATTGCCCTTTCTGTCATCATTTAACAATTTGTTTAAATCAATATCATCCCATTTCTTCAGTATTTCCGGTTCCAAATTGGGCAGATTCGCCTTCATCGGAAATCCTGTCTTTGGCAGATTTAGTGAATCCTTATAACTCATTGTTACTCCTCTGTTCCAAAGAATCTGTCTCCGGCATCACCCAGACCCGGCACAATAAAACCATTGTCATTGAGTTTCTCATCAATGGATGCTGTATAGATATCAACAGCCGGATACCTCTTCTGAACTGCCTCAATACCTTCAGGGGCTGATATTATGCTGAGTATTGACCTGGCATGCACGCCATATCCCTCAAGTATCTCCATTGTCTTCAGGACTGAGCCGCCTGTTGCAAGCATCGGGTCCATGAGGAATACCTCTGAATCCTTTGCTTTTGACGGTATATTAACAAAGTAAGTTATGGGCTTTAAAGTGTTTTCATCCCTCTTGAGACCCACGAATCCCACTGATGTATTGTCAAACACCTCTCTTATGATTCTCACCATTCCGATACCTGCCCTCAGTATTGTCACAAGGAAAATATTCTTCTTTATCACAGTGCCGTCAATCTCCTTGAACGGCGTGCTTATCCTCTTGCTCTGTGTAGGCAGATTCTTTGATGCTTCAAGGAAAATGAGTAGGGATAATTCCTCCAGATTCTTCCTGAATTTGTCGGAACCGGTCTGAGTGTTTCTCAGATGTGTCAGTTTCTCCTTTGCGAGCGGGTGATTTACCTCTATTACAGCCATTATTACTCCTTATTACTGTCTTTTAACATTGCCATATAATGCTTTGCCTTTCTGCCCCAGTTTTTGTG
Source organism: Caldifarciminota bacterium (assembly GCA_034189245.1). Taxonomy (GTDB): domain Bacteria; phylum Hydrothermota; class 32-111; order 32-111; family 32-111; genus JAXHVG01. The sequence goes on along the minus strand of JAXHVG010000005.1, from coordinate 986 downwards.
GTCAAGCAATTTCTCCCAGCATTTCCGGGCGCGCTTATGATCGCCTTTCTTGTAGTATGCAAGACCCTTTACGAGGGTCGCCTCATCAAGATTGGGATTGAGGCGCAATGCGCGGTTCAGTTCAATGATCGCCCCGCTGTACTTCTTCTGCTTGAGATATGTCTTGCCCAGCAGCAGCTTTATATCGGGGAAGTTACTGGAAATCCTGTCCGCTTTCTTGTATTCATCCATTGCATCCGGGTACTTGCCTATTTCAAAATATGTATTGCCCAGTGTTACATGGAGATTGATAAGCTTTTGTTTGATGCCGAATCCGCTTTTGCCGAATTCCTTCTCCAATTTTGAGGCAATATTGAATTCAGTTGATGCCAGGTCCAGTTTAGCGTTCTCATTGTATGTCAGTGCAAGATTGAGATGCGCCTCCACATAATTCTCATTGAGCTCAATGGCTTTTTGAAACTGGATTTCAGCCTCATCCAGATCACCGAGCATATTGTATGTAAGCCCCAGCATATTCCTTATATCAGGCCAGTCCGGATGCTCTTTCATTGCATTGAGGAAATTGATAAGGGCTTTTCTGTATTTACCATTATCAAAGAGCTCTTTGCCCTTTTGAAAGTATGTTTTCTTCTTCATAATACTCCTGTCTGTTTTCGGCAATTATATTATCACTTTCACCTTTAGAAGTCAAGGATGTAGGATGTAGTACTAATTTATTACGTCTTTTCTCATAAGAAAAAGTCACTGAATATAACTATTATGTATTGTTTGTTTTCTTAATAAAAAAGCATTGAGCAAAGCGATTGATGTATTGCTGCTGAGGCTCGCACATTCTCATCAGCACAAAATTATCGGGAGTGGACGGCTTGAGCAAAGGTGCTTTCTGAGAGTTGTCCTCGCCTCATGATTGTTTATGAGGAAACATACCTCTTTCAAGTACTTTATTTTTGAGGAATAACGTGCTTATTGACAAAATCTGCGAAAAA
>JAXHVG010000049.1:0-3078 GCA_034189245.1 Caldifarciminota bacterium | reverse complement strand
ACTTCTTTCTTTACCCGGCGTCAGCCGATGTCTCGTGTCCCGTGTCTCGCGTCCCGTGTCTCTTACTTCTTCTTGCTCTGCCCTCTCTCTTGACATCCTGCTCAATCAATTTATATTCTACTATGAAAAATTACATTGCTTTCGCACTCATTCTACTTTCAATTCTCATAAGCTGTAAAAAGGGAAATACCATGACCAATGAAAATAAAGATAATGATTACAGGGAACTGACCAAAGCAGAAGAAAGGGTAATAGTAGATAAAGGCACAGAGATGCCATTCACAGGCGAGTATAATGACCATTTTGAGAAAGGCACATACAATTGCAAAAGATGCGGTGCTCCCCTCTTCCGCTCAACAGATAAATTCAAATCACAATGCGGCTGGCCCAGTTTTGATGATGAAATAGAAGGCGCAATTAAGAGATTACCGGACAGAGACGGCAGCAGAGTAGAGATTATCTGCTCAAATTGCGGAGCCCATCTGGGGCATGTCTTTGAGGGTGAGCAGATGACAGACAAGAATCTGAGGCATTGCGTCAATTCCATATCACTTGTATTTGTTCCGGACAGATCAGCAGACCTAAAGAAGGCATATTTTGCAGGCGGATGCTTCTGGGGCGTTGAATACCATTTTGAGAAGAAGGATGGCGTTGAATCCGCAGTATCAGGATATATGGGCGGAGACCTCAAGAACCCTTTGTACAGGGATGTCAATTCAGGCAATTCAGGCCATTATGAAGCAGTGAAAATAACCTATGACCCTGATAAAATATCATATGAGGAACTGGCAAAACTCTTCTTTGAAATCCATGACCCGACCCAGGAGAATGGACAGGGGCCTGATATAGGGCAGCAGTATCAATCCGTTATATTCTATAATAATGAAGAGGAGAAGGAAACAGCCCGAAAGCTTATTGGTATTCTTGAAGATAAGGGCTATGATGTTGCAACAAAGCTCCTCCCTGCTGAAGAGTTCTTCAAAGCAGAGGATTACCATCAGGATTATTACAAGAAGAAGGGCTCCAAGCCCTACTGCCACATATACCAAAAGAAATTCTAACCATTAAGGGAGGCGAGCGAGCCATTCCTTTATTGCTTTCAGCATCCCTCATTTCTTTTCCTTTTCTTTCCTATTCGCTCTACTCGTTCTACACGCTCTACTCGTTCTCGTATTGAAGCAATCTCTATGGCGGGCTATTCACAATCCCATACTCCCCGCTTGGCATTCCGACTCGCGCCCCGCGTTTCGCGTCTCGTGTCTCTTTCTTCTCCCTGCTCCTTGATCCTTCTTTTACCTTTTACCTTGTATCTTTTACCTTCTTCCACGCACCACGCATTACGATATGTCATAGCGAGGAGCGAAGCGACGCGGCTATCTCCTTATCCACCCGCGCACTTTCATGGCTCACTCATCACAGAGCTGGTAGCCGGCAGCCGACGGCAGAAAGAGCAGCTCGCTGCGATTTCTTGGATCTTGAAACTGTATTACCCGTCTTTCAGCCATCCCCGTATTTCGCCCATAATGACTTCTTGAGTCTATGCTCTTCTTTAAATTGCTCAAAATATGCTTCATGATCTTCCACACCCTTCCAGTCTTCAATCTTCTCTGCCAATCTATCCAATTGCCTCATATAAGATACTGCATATCTGTAATTCTTGCTTCTCGCTTTCTGAAGTATATTGTCAATAAGTGCTCTGTAAATCAATGAACATTGAACTAAATATCCTTCCCTTTTGAGTGGTTTGAGCCAGTAGAGAAGAATATGATAAGAATGTCCATCCAAGTATTCCTTGTATCTCAGTATCTCCTCTGCAGCAGTTTCATATTCCCCAATATTTATTAGAAATGACTCCTCGCCGTAATCCAGTTTATGATTGCTGATTATATGTTTTACAGCATAATCCTTATAAAACTCTCTTTTATCCTCCCCTGCTATTTCCAGAAGATAATCCAATCTCTCAACTGAAATCTCCTTAACAAAATATTGCAATGCCTCTTTCTCAGCACTTTCTGTGTCTCCCAGACCAAGATAACTTTCTATTTTAATCAATGTGGATTCATCATAATGAAATTCCTTATTTTGAATACGGCTGATAAATTCAAGCGCCCTTTCATAATCACCTGATCTATTGCACATTTTTGCAAGCCTTATAAAGCCACTATCTTTATTCTTATTATCATATTTTTCATAATAATTCAAAAGCAGATCCACATCATTGGTTGCCTCTGCAAAGCTTTGTATATTGATACTAATTGTAAACTTCCTGTGTTCATTTTTCTCTTTTTCATACTTCTTAATATATCTATCAGCGATTTCTTTCAATTCATCATAACTGAACATATCACCGCATCTATTCAATACTCCGTCACATATACCAAATCCATCATTATTGATAAGTTTCATTGTAATGGAGATCAATTTCTTTCTGTCTTTAAAATTTTTACCATACTTGATATACAAGTCTGAAATCCTCTCAAAGACAGGTGCCATGCCGCCCATTGAACTATCTACATTGTTGTTCACCTTATTCACAGCAGGAATGAGATCTGCTAGTAATAATAATCCTTCATCAGGATCCGTAATATTCTCGTCAATATCCTCTGCAATATTCATAATTTCCTCTTCAACAATATATGCCTCGTCCCAGGGATAAAACTTCCTGATTCTCTTCAACTTATTTATTCTGCTTATTATCTCTTTCATTATCTCTATCCTCACTTCTAAATATTCACATCTTCACTTTAGTCTGCAATTAAAATATATGCTTGCAAATCCCCTTGTCAACACGCGTTTTGCATTCTCCACTACTAACAATATCTTTAATCTCTATTCAATGATAATCTTTTTACAAAACGCCTTAAATTTGTAAATTTGTCAACCTGGCACTTGAGGCGCAGCCTAAAACCTCTTTACAAAAATCCTATATTGCGAGTGCATCCCTCATTTCTTTTCCTTTTCTTTCCTATGCGTTCTACTCGCTCTATACGATCTACCCGTTCTGGTATCCGCACGAAACGCACGGTTATTCTTGACCATCAACCATTGACTCTCAACACGGTGTCAGCCGGTCCCGTT
>JAXHVG010000048.1:0-3149 GCA_034189245.1 Caldifarciminota bacterium | reverse complement strand
CGTTGAAATTAGATTTAAGATGTATATTGTCAGAGATTGTGATAATTCGGACATGATGAAAGCAATGCTTACGGTTATACCGATACACAATACTTTGAATTAAAGGCTAAACAGGCGTTTCAAGGCAAATCCCCCAACTAATATGGAGAAGAACCTGTTTTTTTGTAAAACATAAAGAATGTGAAGGGCTGTCCCTGGGATTTGGACAAGAAGGAAGAGAAAAGATTGCACTTAATTCAAATAAATATTAAGATAATTAAGTTTTCCCTGTAACAAATTGACTATTATTGCGTATTGTTGAATAATATGAATTTTATACTTGACAAATTGTAATTTTTTATTAATATATTGATTAAGGAGTTTAATTATGTTGAATTTTGATGAAAACTACTTTGCAAATATTGAAATGCGGGCAAAGCAACCGGAATATCTGAAAGTCAATATTGAGCATTTCAGGAAACTGTTGAAGGAGGAGAAACAGTATGAAACTCAAGACAATACTGAGTAAACTGCATAATCATGAAATAGATGAGGAGTCTGCCGATATGCTGATATTGCAGCAGGCAGACAGAGAGGCATCTATATCATTCAGCAGATATGTGTCTGTTGCAATCAGGGATGAAGACACCAATATAAGATTTTCCCTGCCAATGGGAATCATCAAGGGTGCTGTCTATGCAGCTGTCGGCATATTATCCCTAATGCCGGGGAAAAAGGGTGTCCTTGCAAGGGATTTGAGGAGCTCGGTCAGTGAATTGCTTGATTATATTGACTTTAATGCACCTCTGTATCTCATTGATGTGCAGGACGAAGATTCAATTGTAAAAATAGCTGTTATATAAGGAGGTAATAATGAAAATAAGGAAGATAGACGGCTTATGCCCTTCATGCGGCAGGACAATGATTGTCAAGAAGGTCCAGTGTCCCGACTGTGAGATTGAAATTACAGGCAATATGGAGATAGGCGCTGAATCCGCTTCCGGTATATTCACTGATGATGAGTGGGGATTTATCCGTGAATTCCTCATCTGCGAAGGTAATCTCAAATGCCTCGGAGAAAAGCTCGGTAAATCATATCCCACCATAAAGAACAAGCTGAAAGAGATAAAGAACAAATTGCCGGGTGGAGAATACTCTCCCTCCCGGATTGACAGTTTACTTGATGAATTGGAATCAGGAGAACTCAGTGCTGCAGACATTATAAAACAGATAAAAGGAGGCAAATAATGAAATTGTCCGATACTGCCATTATTTTTATTCCAGCAGATATAATGGAAGTATATTTTGACTATAATGATATTTATTATATTAGAAAACATAAAAAACTAAGGAGGAAGAAATGAAAATTTCTAAATTTGGTCTTTTGTTAATTCTCGTTGGAGTGCTATTTCTGCTGTCCACTTACGGTGTGTTCAATCTTGACCTTTCAAGGGATTGGCCATGGGTACTTATTATTGTCGGTGTATTCTCACTGATACGATTTGACAGAAGAAGAAAAACCACAACCAGAGTCACCCAGACAATGTCTAAGGAAGAACGTATGAAAATCCTTAAGGATGTAAAGGATAATAATATCAGTGTTGATGAAGCAATAAAAAAATTCAGGGATAAATAGGAGGTTATGATGAGTGCAAGTGTTGAAAAAATATTAAAAATGGTCAAAGACGGTACAATCTCACCTGATGAAGCAGAAGGTATAATCCGTGCAATAGAAATGAAAAAGGAGAAATCAAAGGGATCATCTAATAAACATCATCTCCGCATAAAAATAATAGAGACCAAGCATGGTAAAGAAAAACCGACTAATGTCAATGTTAACCTGCCGATCAATATACTGCGGCTTCTTGTAAAAGCCACCGGTAAAGTCAATATTGATGTAGCTGGCAAGAATGAGAAAGTAAGGGATACACTTGAGACCTATGGTCTGGAATTTGATGAAAAAGGTCATATAAAGGACATTGATGCTTTTCTTGAAGCATTGGATGAGTTATCCGGTTCAGCTCCCCTGGAACTGGTCAATATTGTTGATGCTGATGAAGAGACAGGTAAAAATACTGTTGTGAAGATATATATAGAGTGAAGGAAGGGGCTTACTGCCCCTTTCCCTTCATCATATTCTTCATCATTTCCTGCATGCCGCTGTTATCCATCTTCACATTATCCGGATCAAACATATTATCATCAATATCCACTTCAAGGTCCATGCTCTTCACTGTCATTATTATACTTGCATCATCACCGGTTGAGACCTCGGTCAAGAACGGAATCATACGGCCTTCATGCACATCCCTGTAATCACCGTAATTTACAGTAACTGTTTCATCATCCTCATACGATTCTGATTTGACGAGATAATTATGCTCTTTATCAACCCATATCTTATCAAACTGGTCATCTGTCACCTCATCAAATTCAATAACCCAGGCATCACTGCCATTGATCTTCTCTGAACCTGTTAGTGCCGCATTGCTTCCAAGATTATTCCACCAGAAGAACTCAGAAACAGCACCATACTGCTCCTTCTTATCCCTCTCCAGTTTCTGCTTGCCTGCAAACGGGACAATGGTCCACATATCTTCACCATCATCAATCACAACAGTTTTTATGCTTTGCATCTCTGCCTGATTGCCCATATCAATGTTGATATCAAGCCTCATCTTGCTGCCCTTTTTATGCATAACCATATCCATATTGACCTCATTGTTCTCTTCAAGTATCTGCATGGTCTGTTCCATCTTGAGATTGTTTATATCATCCTCAAATCCGCTGTACATCTCATTCATCTTATTCAATACAGACTCTGCATCCTCAGCAATTACCAAAAGTGCTGCCAGTATTCCCACTATTATCAGTACTCGTTTCATTGTACCTCCTTTTTTACATATTAAATCATATAATTGAATATTTGCAAGAGCAACGTTATTCCTCAAAAATAAAGTACTTGAAAGAGGTATGTTTCCTCACAAACAATCATGAGGCGAGGACAGTTCTCAGAAAGCACCTTTGCCAACCCGTGCATAACCGATAATTCGGTGCTGATGAGAATGTGCGAGCCTCACCGTCAATACTTCAATCGCTTTGCTCAATGCTTTTTTATTAAGAAAACAAACAATACATAATAGTTATATTCAGTGACTTTTTCTTATGAG
>JAXHVG010000047.1:0-10079 GCA_034189245.1 Caldifarciminota bacterium | reverse complement strand
GAATTGTTTGTTTTCTTAATAAAAAAGCATTGAGCAAAGCGATTGAAGTATTGACGGTGAGGCTCGCACATTCTCATCAGCACCGAATTATCGGTTATGCACGGGTTGGCAAAGGTGCTTTATGAGAACTGTCCCCGCCTCATGATTGTTTGTGAGGAAACATGGCTCTTTCAAGTATTTTGTTTTTGAGGAATAACGAGTTTATTGACATATATCATTATTTTCATTACTATTATATTTTATAAATATTATGGATAGTAAGATGAAAGATAATGAACTCTACATGAACCGTGCAATTGAGCTGGCACTGAAGGCAAAGGGCAAAACAAGCCCCAATCCTCTTGTCGGTGCTGTTATTGTCAAAGACAATAAGATCATTGCCGAAGGTTATCACAAAGGTGCAGGTAAACCCCATGCGGAGATTGAAGCCATTAAAAAAGCAGGCACTGATGCATCCGGCAGTGATCTCTACATCACATTGGAACCGTGCAATTTCCACGGCAGAACACCGCCATGCATAGATACAATCAAGACAATTGATTTCAGGAGAATCATAATAGGTATGATTGACCCCAATCCCAGAGTCAACGGCAAGTCAGTGGAGTTTCTCCGCAAAAGGGGATATGAAGTCGTAACAGGTATTCTGGAGGATAAGATCAGGAAGCTCAACCCCTATTATAAATTCTTCATAGAGAACAGAAGACCATTTGTGGTAATGAAAATAGCCCAGTCAATTGACGGTTACATTGCTCCGGCAAGAAACAGGAAGGTCTATCTTACATGTGAGAGTTCAAGAAGAGAGGTGCATAGGATAAGAGGCGGTATTGACGGAATTCTGATTGGCTCCGGCACTATTAATATTGATAATCCTATACTTGATGCCCGTCTTATTGACAAGAATTACAAACCTGCTGTGATTATTGCGGATTTCTCCAATGAACTTGACTACAATGCAGACATTATAAATGACGGGTCAAGAAGGAAGTATGTTATTGTGTCATCACAGTACAGGAACAGGATTGAGAAGAGGGAAAACACAGAGTATATATTTGTTGACAGCAAGGCTGATTCGTGGGATAAATTAAGGACAATGATGCCTGAAAGGAATATCATTTCAATACTTGTTGAGGGCGGAGCAGGTGTCTTCTCCTCAGCTATTGAAAACAGATCATATGATGAACTGACAGTATTCACAGCCCCCCTAATACTGGGATCCGGGGTGCGTGCAATTGAAACAGAAAGTATGCAGAAACTGGAGCTTATAGAACACAGTCTTGTGGACGGTGATGTGATGATGAGGTACAGATGTTTACCGGATTAGTGGAAGAAACCGGAATAGTCAGATCCATTGATTACAGGAATGCCAATACCCGGATAAGCATTGGAATGTCAGAGGATTTTATCAGTGATATTAAGAGAGGTGATTCTATTGCAATAGACGGATTATGTCTCACTGCTGAGATGATAGAGGAGAGTGCTGTGACATTCACTGCACTGAGTTCCACTGTCAGCAGATCCATCATAAAATCCTACAGAAAGGGAATCAGGGTCAATCTTGAGAAGGCAGTGAAACCCTCAACCCGCCTGGGCGGCCATATTGTTGACGGTCATGTGGATGAAACGGCAAAGGTGAGGAAGTTCATACATTCACATGGTTCTGTAAAAATAGAAATTGCTCTTTCATCCGGATACGGCAAGTATCTTGTGGAGAATGACTCTATTGCAGTCAATGGTGTAAGTCTCACAATCAAAGAGGTGTTCGGCAATAATTTCACAGTAGAAATTATACCTGAGACAATTTCACTGACCAATATTGACAATATCAAAGTTAATGATTATGTTAATGTGGAGATAAATCATATTTCAAAATCTGTTTATCAGTATATAAAAGGAGTCAGATAATGAACAGTATAAAGGATGCAGTTGAAGATATAAAGAACGGCAAGATAGTAATAGTTGTTGATGATGAGGACAGGGAGAATGAGGGGGATTTCATTATGGCTGCAGAGATGGTTACACCGGAAGCAATTAATTTCATGGCAAAGGAAGGCAGGGGCCTTATATGTGTTGCAATGACAGAGGAGCAGCTGGAGAGACTTGATATTGAGCCCATGGTCAAGGAAAATACTGCTCTGCACGGAACAAAATTCACTGTTTCAGTTGATGCTTCCAGTGACATTAAGACAGGAATATCTGCTTTTGACAGGGCAAAAACAATAGAGGTCCTTATTGATGATAAATCAAAACCGGCAGACCTTGCCAGGCCCGGTCATATATTCCCCCTCATAGCTCAGAAGGGCGGTGTACTCAAGAGGGCGGGACACACAGAGGCAGTTGTTGATCTGGCAAAGGCAGCAGGTCTCAAACCTGCAGGTGTACTCTGTGAGATAATGGATGAAGACGGATCCATGGCACGTGTCCCTTCATTGAAGAAAATAGCTAAAAAACACGGGCTTAAGATTATAACAATCAAGGATTTGATTGAATACAGATGTTCAGCAGACAGTCTTGTACACAGGGAGGTTGAAGCCAACCTGCCGACTGAGTTCGGAGATTACAAGATTATTGTCTATACCAATGATGTTGACACTTATCATCATGTAGCCCTTATCAAGGGAAATGTAGAGGAAGCGGAAGATGTTCTTGTAAGGGTTCATTCGGAATGTTTTACAGGTGACATATTCCACTCCCTCAAGTGCGACTGCGGCAAACAGCTGGAGAAGTCACTCATGATGATTGAAGAGGAGGGCACCGGAGTTATGCTCTACCTGAGACAGGAGGGCAGGGGCATAGGGCTTGTCAATAAAATCAAGGCATATCATCTGCAGGACAAGGGCTATGATACAGTGCAAGCCAATGAGGAACTGGGTTTTAAGGCTGATCTGAGGGATTACGGCATTGGGGCGCAGATACTCAAGGACATCGGACTTTCAACAATACGCCTGCTGACAAACAATCCCAAGAAGATAATCGGTCTTGAAGGATACGGCATAGAGGTGAAAGAGAGGGTGCCGATTGAAATACCGGCTAATCCGGTCAATGAGAATTATCTCAAGACCAAGAGGGATAAGATGGGTCATATACTGAGAAATCTATAGGAGGTTTACATGAAATACAGGGTGATAGAAGGAAATCTTGACGGAAAGGGGAAAAAAATAGGTATTATTATTTCACGGTTCAATAATTTTATATCAAGGAATCTGCTTGATGGTGCTGTTGACTGTCTTGTCAGGCATAATATCAAAGAGGATGATATATCCGTCTATTATGTGCCGGGGGCATTTGAGATACCCCAGACAGCAGGCAAACTGGCTTCAGCAGGCAAATTAGACGGCATTATATGCCTCGGAGCTGTAATAAGGGGTGAGACACCTCATTTTGAATATGTATCATCCGAGGTCTCAAAGGGAATTGCAAAGGTTTCCCTGGAAACGGATATACCTGTCGGTTTCGGCATCATAACAGCTGACAGTACAGATCAGGCAATTGAGAGAGCAGGCACAAAATCGGGTAATAAGGGTTACTCTGCTGCTGAGGCAGTATTGGAAATGATGGATCTCTTCACGAAAATGGATAGCTGATGGGCAAGAGAAGGGAATCCCGCACACTGGCATTAAAGGTCCTCTATATGTATGAACTTGTCGGAGGCAATGAGCAGCAGATACTTGAAGATACAGCTGAGAAAGAAGATATTGCTGATGACATAACAGTGAAGGACTATGCGTATAATCTCATTACAAAGGTCATTGCCAATATGGAGATATTGAACAGCATCATTGAGGAATGCACAGAGAACTGGACAATTTCAAGAATGGCTGTTATTGACAGGAATATACTGAGGATAGCTATTACGGAGATTCTCCTTCAGGACAATGTGCCTGATGTTGTTGCAATTGATGAGGCAATTGAGATTGCAAAGGCATACTCCACAGAAGATTCGGGGGGATTTGTCAATGGTATTCTTGATTATATAGTGAATAATAAGAAGCAGTTTATTGAAAAGATAGGTAAATGAAGTATTTCATAGTATCGGACATACATTCAAATCTTGAGGCACTGGAATCCGTTCTGGCTGAAAGAGAGAAACACTACAGTGACTCGCAGCTGGTCTGTCTGGGGGATATAGTCGGTTACGGACCGTCACCCAATGAATGCATTGAGATGATATTTGAACATACAGAAAATACATTCCTGGGCAATCATGACAGTGCTGTCACAGGTTCAACATCCCCCGAACGGTTCAATTCATATGCAAGAGAGGCAATACAGTGGACCAAAAATCATATAAGCAGGGACAATCTCTCCAGATTAAGGGGCATGCATCTGGGCCGGCATTTTGATGATTTTCTCGCTGTACATTCTTCCCCTTCAGACCCCCGGTCATGGATATATGTCACTTCAATCTATACTGCTTATAAGGAATTCAAGTCAGTTGATGACAAGGTGATATTCATTGGACATACCCATATACCGGCAGTATTTACAATGGACAGTGATGTTGAAATGACCCTGCCTGAGAGCATTCATTTAGACAGGCATAAGAGATACATAATTAATGTCGGGTCTGTAGGACAGCCGAGAAACGCTGACCCGAGGGCATGCTGTGCTGTTTTTGACACAGAGAAGATGGATGTAATTTATATTAAGAGCGTGTATGATATTGATAAAACCGCAAAGAGAATAAGAGATGCCGGACTGCCCGGTTTTCTCAGTGACAGATTAAAGAGGGGGGTATGAAGAGAATACTGATAACAGGAGCAGAGGGATTTGTCGCCGGGTATCTTGCTGATGCACTGAAGAGGGACAGCAATGAATTATTCGGTACGCATTTTGTTGATAATAAGAATGATATTGAATCATCATTCCTGGATATTACTGATTCAGGGAAGGTATATGATATGCTTGAGCAGATACAGCCCGATATAATATGTCATCTTGCAGCCCAGTCATCAGGGGGACTGTCTTATAAAAAGCCTGTCCTGACATACAAAACAAATGTCATGGGTACACTCAATATACTTGAGAGTGTGAGACGGATAAATCCGGACATACTGGTATTCATTCCTTCATCTGCTGATGTCATAGGCATACCCGAATATTTGCCTGTTGATGAGGAGCATCCGCGTAATCCTCTCAATCCGTATTCATCATCCAAGTCAATTATTGAGGATGCTGCAAGACAGTATGAGCTGCATTATAATCTCAGAATCCTTATAACACATTCATTCAATCACACAGGTGTCGGGCAGGACAGTAAATTTTTCATGCCCTCAATGCTTGAACAGGTGAGAAAAGCCCCAAAAAACGGCAGGATAATGACAGGTGATCTTACAATACAGAGGGATTTCATGGATGTCAGGGATGTTGCTGATGCATACAAGTCCCTTATAGATGTAAATCTCACAGGGATTTACAATGTTGCTTCAGGAAAGCCCGTGGAACTCGGAACAATGCTGGAATATCTCATTGACCTCTCAGGCAAGAATCTTCAAATTGTCAGGGACAGTTCAAGGATAAGAAGCGGAGAGACCAAAACAATTTACGGCACCTATGACAAACTCAATTGTTCAACAGGATGGCGACCCCAAAGGGATATATTCAGAACAATAGAATGGATGTATAAAGAACAATGAGTATACTTGTTATAGCTGATATTCATTTTTCCATATTCAAGCCCGATTACACTGTAATTGATTTCATAAATAGCCGGAATTCTTCATTTGACAAGATCATACTGTTGGGTGATACTTTTGACTTCTATTTTCCGTACAGGAGATTTATACCCAAGGAAGCAGCGCTCTTTATAAAGAAATTATCTGATATCAACAATCATACAAAAGTGATAATGATACAGGGTAATCATGACCCATGGCAGGATGATTATTTTAAGCATTTCGATATAGAGGTTATCAGGGGTCCGCTGAGAGAAAAGATAGGCAATGCGCATTACAAATTGATTCACGGTCATGAGATGTTCATGCATATACCGAAGAACAGGCTGGTCCATGCTATTCTGACACATCCTGTTAATGTCAAACTCTTCTCTATGCTTCATCCCGATATTGCATACAGGCTGGGACATTTTATTACAAAAGGGTATGCTTCATCCACACCCAAGGGGAAAATGATAGAGAATGCTGCCTCAAGAAAGGAAGATAATGATGAGGTGCTTGTAATGGGGCATATACATAAACCGTATATTTCAGATGATAAAAAACTCATTGTGACCGGTGATTTTGCAAAAACACGCAGTTACTGCATTATAGACAGTAAGGGGGCAAGAATTGAATATTTATAAATATGTAGGCAGGGGAGTAATTGAAAACATTGTCATGGAGGCAGTCAAGGAGGACAAGGCATTGTCTGATATTACGACACAGATGTGTGTAGCTGATGATATGATGGGCATAGGAATAATCAAGGCAAAAGAAGACGGTATTCTCTCCGGTGTACAGATAACGGAAATTGTACTTCAGACATTCGGACCTGCTGTTGTATCCTATAAAACAGAGGATGGGAACAGTATAAAGAGCGGGGACAAACTGGCTGTTATCAAGGGTAAGATGCGCGGCATTCTCTCCTCGGAGAGAATCATTCTTAATTTCATTCAGCGCATGAGCGGTATTGCGACACAGACCAATGTATTTGTAAAGACCGCAGAATCAAAGAATATCAAGATACTTGATACAAGAAAAACAACACCGGGTCTCAGATATATTGAGAAATATGCGGTTATGTGCGGCGGTGGTGTCAATCACAGGATGAATCTGGCTGATGAGATAATGATAAAGGATAATCATCTTACTGCCTTGAAGTATAATCTTGATATAATAGACAGAATGAAGAATAAGTATCCCGAGAAGAAGATAGTCATTGAGGTTGATAATCTCAAATTCCTGGACAATGTGCTGAATTATCCTATAGACAGAATAATGCTTGACAATATGGAACCTGCACAGATCAAGAAGGCTGTAAATAAAATAGACGGAATTTGTGAGATAGAGGTGTCGGGGAATATCAATGAAGAGAATATAAAGAAGTATCTTATTGACGGTATTGACTATATATCAATGGGCAAACTCACACATTCATACAGATCCCTTGATGTATCAATGGATATAGAGTATGCTGAATCTCAATAGAATATACTCCCTCCTTGAGAGAAAACCCGCCAAATGCGCATTTTACGAGACCATTGATTCAACCAATAAAAAAGCATCCCTCATTAATATTGAAGAAGATGAATATATGCTGATAATTGCCCAAAAGCAGACAGCAGGCAGGGGGAGGTTCAAGAGGGAATGGTATTCACCTGAAGGCGGACTGTATATTTCTGTCTCCCTGAGGACATCCCAATGCCGGTTTCCTCTCACACTGCTCTCTGTAGCAGGAGCAGCTGCATTGGAGCATTACCTGAAGAGCATGTCTATTGAAAACCTCTGCTACAGGTGGCCCAATGATATTCTTGCCGGGCAATTGAAGATTGGCGGGATACTTAGTGAAATTGCGGGTGATAAGGTAATTACGGGAATAGGCATCAATCTCAATATTGCTGATTTCCCATCTCGTATCAAGGGTACGGCAACATCAGTCCTTGCCCGGAGAGGTGTGCGCAGTGACCCCTGTCAGTGCACTGCTTCCATTGTCAATCATTATCTATATTTGAAGGACAATCCGTCACTTATAATTGACTATCTCAATAATACGCCCTTTATAGGCAGAGAGATAAATGTCAAGACCATAGATAGTCAGTACAGAGGCAGGGTAAAGGGATTTGATTCTTCCGGTCTGCTGATACTGGATACAGGGAAAGAGGAGATTGAGATATATGAGGGTGATCTGGAGATACTGAGATGAGATTTTCCAATATACTGATTATAGGTCATATGTATGCAGTGCAGTTCAATAGGCATGGTTTTGATTATCTGACAGAATCAGCTGATACTGAGATACTGTATCCGCGGGAGTGGACAGGTGCATTCGGTGAATCATACAGTGATGAAGAAGGATTTTCACTTATTAAGATGCCCTTTATTCCCAATAGTTATATCCCATTTCTGCCGGAAAGAGAGGACATTGATGTGCTGTGGATTGACGAGGAACCGGTATATCCCCAGACAAGATTCATACTGAATAAATATTCACATGCAAGACTGAAGATTATCAGAACAGCTCAGAATATTGAAAAACACGGTTTTTACAGAGACAGGATGTATTCATTTGTCAATGGCCGGGCTGATATAATAGCTGCTGTGGGCAAACAGTCATCTAAGACAGCTGCCCGTATTTTCAGTAGGGGAATACCCGTTATTCCCCTATCAATAAGCAATGATTTCTTCCTGAAACCGGTACCAAGAGACGGGGAATTGACAATAGGTTTTGCCGGGAGGCTTTCAAAGGATAAGGGAGTTCTTATTATTGAGGATATTCTCAGACAACTTGATTTTGATTTCAAATTCAAATTTGCCGGTGCAGGCAATCTGAAGAAGCATCTCACGGAATTCTGCATCAAGAATAATATAGATTATCAGTACATGGGACTTATCCCGCATAATAATATGCCTTCCTTCTACAGCAGTATTGATGTGCTTCTCAGTCCTTCAATAGCATTACAAAACTGGAAGGAACAGCAGGGCAGAAGTGTTATTGAAGCTGCTGCTTCAGGGATGTTTGTCATAAGTTCAAATTCCGGAGAGCTGGCAAATATGGGCAAGGTATGCGGTGCAATTATTGAGCCGGGTGATACAGGGGGATTTATAGATGTATTAAACCGTATAAACAATGATGATACTTATTATGAGGATACTGTAGAGAGGACACATGCTGAAGCAGCGGCATTTTCACATATGTCTGTGGGAAGGAAGATATACAGTATGATTGAGGATTATGAACCGTCTGGCAATTGATATCGGCACAAAATACACAGGTATATGCCTATGTCTGATGGATATACCCATACCCTACAAGAGAGTAAATAACAGGTCCCTTGATGATGAACTAAGAGCACTCATTGAAGAGCATGATATCGGGGAGATCATTATAGGCGAACCCCTGTCAAAAGATAATAATGAAACGGATATGTCCGGGTGGATAAAAAAGTATGTCAGTACTATTGACAGCATAAAGGATTTGAGGAAGATATATATCAATGAGCGGTTAACATCAAAAAAGGCAGAGAGGATCATAAAGGATAATATCGGTAAGAAGGATTATAAGGAGAAGATTGATCCTGTATCTGCATGCCTGATAATGGAGCATTATCTTGATGAAATCAAAGAATAGATTCACTTTCACCATTTTTGTCATACTGATAATACTGACAATAACCACACTGCCCAATGTTCTGACGAGTATCAGGGGTACAGAGGAGATACTGTTTGAGGTAAGTGGAGGAGAGACACTCTCATCCATTGCCGAGCGTTTAGCCCTGAGTGATGTAATTGATCAGCCGGATATATTCATTCTGCTTGCCAAGATGCTTGATATTGACAGAAAGATAAAAAGCGGGCGGTATCTGCTCACAAAGAATACCAGTGAATACACTGTCCTGATGAAAATGTACAGGGGAGAGGTCCTCCTGGAGAGAATAACTGTGCCTGAGGGCTTCAATATGTATCAGATCGCAGGCAGGGTTCAATCCATATTCGGTATTGATTCACTTGATTTTCTCAAAACATGCAGGTCCAGGGCATTACTGAGGGAATTCAATATTGAGGGTGACAATTGCGAGGGTTTTCTTTTCCCTGACACCTATCTTATAGCAAGGGGCAAATCCGGCAATGATATTGTGAGAATAATGCTGGAGAGATTTGAAGAGGAGTATCCCGATACATTATTCAAGGATAATCAATTCGGTTTTTCGCGATACAGGTATATCACACTGGCATCCATGATTGAGAAGGAGGCAGTGCTTGAGAGGGAAAAACCCATTATTGCGGGAGTGTACTACAACCGTCTTGAGAGGGGGATGCTTCTCCAGTGCTGTGCGACTGTGCTCTATGCACTGGGCGAACCGGGCAGGGTGACAACATACGAAGACCTCAAGGTTGAGTCCCCGTACAATACTTATAAGCATCCCG
>JAXHVG010000046.1:0-2075 GCA_034189245.1 Caldifarciminota bacterium | reverse complement strand
TGCTCCTCGTAATGACCCGATTTTGTCATTGCGATGTGCATTTTACATTGGAGATTACTATTCGTTCTATTCGTTCTACTCGCTCTAACCGTTCTTTGATTGAAGCAATCTCCTTATCGGCTTTCATCCCGGTTACTTGGAACTTGAATTGCCGGGAGGGTCACTGACACCTCCCCTACATACATCCTGTTCAATATTCTTATCCTTCGTTTTCCGTTTTCTTGCAACTTGATTTCGGGTTCAAATTGTTGAACCCCTACGATTATCCGTTCTTTTCCTTTCTTCCGCACCACGCATCACGACTTGCCGGCAGCCGGCAGCTGATGGCCGGTGGCAGATGACCAATTCATTTGGTCATCTTGAGAAGAACCTCCCAAGTCCTGTCTTCTTGTCCTCTTCCTCTTCGTCTTCGTCCTTGTCTTTGTCTTTCTTGTCTTTTGTCTTGACCTTTATTTTCTTATTGCGTGCCCTGAGCACTCCCTCTTTCTTGTCCACAGCTGATTCGTCTTCACCCTTCTCTGCTTTTTCTTCCTTCTTCTCTTCCTTGGGTTTCTCTTCTTTCTTCACTTCCTTGAGATAGACAAGGCCTGATGATATAAGGCCGACAAATATCTTTGCTGTGGCAAATTCCGACTGATTGACTCTTTCAGCAAGCTCCCTGATTGTGGACTCACCGTCAACAAATGTGAGTATCTTCCATTCTTCAGATGTCAGCTTAATGTTTTCCATACCTGTTTCAGGATTCTCCACAATATCAACAACAGCATCAACTGTGGGGATTATACCCTCAATCTGTTTCCATTCATCAATCTTCCTGGCTGCCTCAAGCATCAAATGCTGAATAGGCACCTCAATGGATTTCTTTTCACTCTTCTTGTCAGGTATAAATTCAAAATCCCCGTCAGTCCACATGAGAATTCTCTGAATAGCATTCTCCCCTTCCCTGTCTTTGGTGTATGAATGCATAACAATATCATTCTGAACAAATATATAACCCTTGTCATCCTCAGTGGTGATCTCAAGGCAGCCCTCTTTCTTGTTCATGTGTATAAGCTGCAGTATGTCAGTTATTTCAAAATCCTGCAAAGAGCCCTGAAGACCTGCCAAATTACCTCCATCAAAATTTATAGGTTAGTGTTATGGTATTGTCATATCCCAGAGAATAGCTGTACGGAGTAAATGAGTAGCGCACTTCAAAATAATTGATATTGAATCCTGCTCCCAGTGAATACGAGCGGGTATTGTCATTGAACCTGTATCCGCCGCTCAGGGAGAATAAATTATTGTAAGTGAATTCTGAAGCGAGTATCACCTTGTACTGATCATCATTGGGTTTGACTATATCAGAGTATATGTCCAAGGAATAATTATCTGAGAAATTGAGATGCTGTTTAATGCCGGCTCTTACTGTAAACGGCGGCTTGATGATATCAGCTGAATAGAGGTCATATCTGTATTCGGGACCTATGTTCGTAAAGGAGAATCCTGCAGAGAGCCCTTTGAGCCCGGGAAATGTGAATGTAAAGCCCGTGCCCATCACATACGATGTCTTTGTCAGCATATATGTCATCTCTGTTATGGAACGCAGATTAATTCCCCAGTATATGCCGTTTGTCACATAGATGCTGTATCCTGCAGATAAGCTGTATGAACTGAAATTGAATGAACCGAGCGGCTCTTCAGTTGGGGTCTCTCCCCTGAGCTGGAGTGTATCACTGTTGGAGAAAGAAAAACCGCCTGATACAAAACCGTATTTCAACGGGTAATTGATATGTATGAATGAATTATTTAAGAAATTCAAGGAGTGCATGTATGAGGCTGATACTGATTTATTCATATTGAATGCCGGAGACGCGGGGTTCATCAGGAATGAAGAAGGGGTAGAGTAACCTGCAGTCCCTGCTCCTGAAAGAGCCTGGGTCTGAGCATCCGGATATGTCTTGAGAAATGCGAATCCCACATTGACGGACTTGGAGAGGAAATAGTCCTGCCAACCGTCTGCAGAAATAAAGAGTGCTGATAATATTAAAAAAGCAAAAATAATTTTTTTCATATCATTCTATCCTATAATATTT
>JAXHVG010000045.1:0-3805 GCA_034189245.1 Caldifarciminota bacterium | reverse complement strand
CACATAGTGAAAGAATGATCAGTATCAGATAGATATTGATATTCTTTCACTATGTGTCAGTGTATTCACAATAATAAAGGGATTTGTATTATGATGCTGATAATATCCATTGTTGCAGGCGTGGCAATCATATCGGGGATGATAACTATTTACAATGTAATGATCTTTTCAAGGAACAGGGTGAGGCAGTCGCTGGCAAATATTGATGTGATATTGAAGCAGAGGAATGATGAGATTGACAATCTTGTCAGGGTGGTAAAGGGGTACAGCAGTTTTGAAAGGGATGTTCTGGAGAAGATAACAAGAATCAGGAGCGGATTTGACCCTTATCTTGATGTCAGGGACAAGGACCGTTTCAATAAGAATATTGAGACAACATATAAACAGCTCTTTGCTAATGTGGAAAATTACCCGGACATTAAAGCAGATGAGCATTATATGCGTCTGCAGCAGAGAATAACGGGACTGGAGAATCAATTGGCAGACAGGAGAGAATATTATAACTGGTCTGTAACCAATTATAATACACGGCTTGAAACCTTCCCATATTCAATTATTGCAGGCATATTCAATTTCCGCAAGGCGGAATTATTCAAATTCTCGTAAATTTCAGAATTTCTGAAAGATATCCGCTGTTGCCGGATCGTATGTTCCCCAGAATACATTGAATGACAGTCTCGGTTCATTAACATCAGTATTGAGGTATTCAAAACCAATCTTTATATCACCGAGTATTCCCTCAGCTCCTCCATATAATTCAGACCCGTAGATAATCCCCGGGCTATTGCTTTGGAATTTATTCTGGGACAGATAAGACATTACTGATGTATGTATATACAGTATATCATTAATATTATACCGGCTGTACAGTGAAATACCCACTGTATAATCAGAGAGCAGATAATCGTCGTATTTGTAATAGAAGGAAGTGAGAGGGATTATCCTGAAGTAATCCGCCTGCATCTCAGAGGGTTTTTCCACATACTGCTGGAGAAAATTGATCAAACCCAATTCCGCTTTGAATCCTGATCCTATTTGATCGCTGAATCTTACGAAATTTTCATAGCGGAAATAAGCCTTGATAAAGAGATTGTTTGCTCTGAATCCGGAAAAATCCGTGCCGGATTGTATGCGCGGTATATTGAGAGACATAATGGCATTGAATTCATAACCGGAATTGTCATGAGATTTGTCCAGATAATCTGTCTTGAATATAAAGCCGCTGTTTGCTTTCTCCATCTGCCTGTAGGGATAATCCCTGTATTTATATCCTGAAAAGAATCCTATGAATGACTGTCTTTCATAATTATTGCCCATAGCCCAAATTACATTGCTTTCACCGTAATAACCGTATGTATTTGACCAGACAGCATAGTATTTCTTGAGTAGATAACTGAGTTTTATATAGGATGCAATCCTTGAAAAGAGTAGAGGTGGGGAATAGATATTGATATCAAGTCCCTTTATATACTCGCCCAGATATGGGTATATGTTCATTGAAACAGCGCGGGAGAAGAGATTGCTCATGAATATCTCACCATAAATATTGGCTCCCGCATTATTGCTGTACAGTCCGCCCAGTCCGAGCCGCATGTTGCTCTTTGATGCCTCATTGACTTTCACTGTTATGGAACCTGAAACAGTATCGGGCAAGAATTCAAATGATAATTCGTCAAAGAGACTCATTGCCTTGAGATGTATTACCTTCTCTTCAAATTGGGGAAAGTAGAATTTATCATTCTCGGACATATTGATAATATTGCGTGTTAAAATCCTGTAGAGCGTATTGTCCGTATCTACAATAAGTGTGTCAAGGATCATGCCATTGTAATCAATGATACGGGGGGGCTTATCTGCCGCGGCCTCATAATTATCCCTGAAACTGTACCCGGATTTGAGTAAATCCTTCTTGATTTTATCCATATTCTTCATTGCAGCATTGTAGCCGAGTTCAATAAACTCCTCGGCTTTGTCAAACTCAAATCCTCTGTAATCACTGACATCCGGTCTGATATAACAACCGTATCTACTCATTGTATCCGGGTCAATATCAACTGTTATGAAATCCATCAGTGAAAATCCTATATCCAGAAGACTGATATTTTCAAGATCCTTGTGTTTGGATCTTGAAGATACATCAACTGATATAATGTAGTCAGCCTGCAGGGAATCCTTTATTGCCTTTACAGGAAGGTTATTGTAAATGCCGCCATCCATAAATAGATGGCTGCTGTCTTTAACCGGCTTGAAAATAACGGGAAGCGACATACTGGATCTTATGGCTTTTGTCAATTTCCCCGATGTGAAAATTATCAGTTTTTTATTGTAGATATCTGCAGCAGTGCATAAAAATGGTATGGGGAGATTTCTGAAATCACCATTAATGGAATAATCAACAGGTGAAAAATATCTCTCTATTTCAAAGTTTATCATTTTGTCATCCAGTGTTGCCTGGGGAAGATTGAACCGGCCTGCCTGATAATCAATCTTAAGGAGCAGATCCTGTTTGCCGAGCAGCATATACACGGGCAAGTCAGAATTCTTTGAATCAGTGAAGAACCAGCTTCTCACATCACTGTACACGAATATGCTCTCTATCCGCGATGCTGAATATCCGGCAGCATAGAACCCGCCTATTATGGCTCCTATGCTTGTACCACCAATGCAGTCAATAGGGATATCATTCTCCTCCAATGCTTTCAGCACACCGATATGGGCGAGCCCCCGTGCAGATCCCCCGCCAAGTGCAAGACCTACTTTAACTTGGCCTGAAATCATAATACAGGTAAATATCAAAACAACAAAAATATATCTCTTCACAAAAATAGAATAGCAGACAAATATCATTTTTACAAGAGAGATTTATTCTTTCCGGCTATTGACAAAGATTTTGAGATATGTTATATTGAAATGATTAAATATGAGGAAGGGTTTGGTCTTTCCTCCAAAACAGGAGGTTAACATGAGGCGATTTATTCTATTAATTATTCTTTGCAGTGTATTATCAATTAATACTGCTGCTGAGTCATCCGGAATCAACAAAAACAAATTGAAGTATTTTACAAAAGATTTCCCTGAAATGAATAGATCTGAAAAAGAGCCTGTAGAGATACAGGAAGATGCATATAATGAAATAGTTGATAATGCTCAGTCAGAGCTTGACAGTCATAATGAACATGCTGACAGCATTTATGATGAATCCATAGTACATCATATAAATATCAGGCAGTATGATGATAAGATGAAGAATTTCAATGCACGCAGGGATATGGAGATGATCATAATCACGGATAAGGGCATAAAAGCTGATTCCTGTGAACCCAATGATACATTCTCAACTGCCTATCCCATTGCATATCATGATACATTGACTGATTGTGCGATCAATCCTGCAGGTGATCTGGATTTTTTCCGGTTCAGCGGTAATGCAGGCGATACAATAATAATAGATATTGATGCATACGCATACGGCAGTTCTCTGGATTCATATATTTATTTGTATGATACTGACAGTTCAACAGTCCTTGCATCCAATGATGATAATGATGGTCTGGATTCAAAAATTGAATATTATGTTCTGCCTTCCACAGGCACATATTTTATTAAAGTGAGGGAATATTCACACCCCAATCAAGGCGGGAGTGATTACTGGTATGATATTGCACTATTTGACACATTCCGTGTAACCGGCGCATTATCCGGTACAATTACTGATCAATACGGCAATCCGCTGGAGAATATTGATTTGGATATCTATACGGAAAATGATGGCTATGTGAGCAATAGCGCATACACTGATTCCAAT
>JAXHVG010000044.1:0-11502 GCA_034189245.1 Caldifarciminota bacterium | reverse complement strand
GGTTTCCGTAAAATCACAGTACAATAATATTTTGCGGGAGATGCAGGAGAAGAAAGAGGAACTTGCTAAACTGACAAACAAGAGACAGACACTGCAAGACGGTCTGGCTGATGATCAGCTGAAATACGAGAAACAGAGGAAAGAGCTAACTGAAACCACTCAGAAACTCGTTAAGATAAAGAATATTGAAAAACAGCTCAATAACCGGAAAGAGACACTGTCAAGTGAAGTCAATGACCTGGAAAAGAGAAAGAGGGATTATGAAGAGCAGTTGACACATCTGCAGAAGGAAGTTGAACAGAAGAGAGAGGATGTTTTGCAGTACAGAGGCAAAGCAGCGGATCTTGAATCAATGAAAGAGGAGATTGAGAAAGATGTAAGAGAGCAGTTTGCTGCCCGGATTGATGAACTGCAGGATAAAACAGATACACTGGAAGAGGAAAACAGTAAACTGAAGAGCAGAATAGGTGAACTCAAATCGGAACTTTCCTCAAAAGAGAAAATTGTAGAGAAAACAAGAGTTTCAATGAGTGAGATGGAAAGTCAGGCAGAAGAAAGAAGAGTAGAACGGACTAGAGACGAGGCAAGTGTTGAAGCATCTTCTGATAAAAAAACGGATGAATACATGGAATTGCCTCCAGAGATCATTGAAGATAAATCTGACAGTATTGAAACACCTGAAGAACCGCTGAAAACAGTTGACGAGGCCACAGTAGAACCGGAGAGGGAGGTATCCCAAGATGACAACATAAAACCTGTTGAGGAAACGGGTGTTACAGGGAAGGATGAGGATGCTGACACATCAGAAAAAGTCATTGAGCCGGTTGATGAGAATAGGAAAAAAGATAAAGAACAATCCGATATTGAAGATGAAAGTGATGTATCGGATGAGATAATGTTTGGTTAAATGAATTATTGTATTGTCCCTGCAAGAAAGGATTCCAAGAGACTGGCCGGAAAGAACCTCAGGCGCATAAGAGGCCGTACATTGATTGATATTGCACTGAACAGTGCCTTATCATCCTCACTCTTTGACAGAGTGATACTGACTACCAATATACCCGAAATGCTTCTTAAATATAAATATCACGACAGGATTTCCATACATGAAAGAAGCAAGTCCCTCTGCAGCGGCAGCTCGCAATCCTCTGAGTTTGTACAAGATATTATTGACAGTTTTGAATTGAAGGGAGAGGACACAATATTCATAATGCAGCCGACATCCCCTCTAAGAAGGGTAATTGATATAATAAATGCAATGAAACAGTATAGAAGTGTAAATATGCCTGTTGTTTCACTGAGTAAAGCAGGGGAAAGCTCAAAGATGTTTTCAATTGATGATGACAATACTCCTGTCAATACAGGAAGGGATATATATATTCAGGACGGTGCTGTTTATATATTCTCAGTGAATATGTTCAAGGAACACGGCATGATACCTCAAGATGGATTTTCACCATATATAATGGAATATCCCTTTAATATTGATATTGATGATTACAGGGATTTGCTGTTGAGCAGAATATTCTCAGCAGATTTTACTTGAAATTAATAATGCAAATCATATAATAAAAATTTAATTAAAAATGGAGATTGAATGAACAGTGTAATTGAGAAAATAAAGAATAGAGAAGCAGTCATATCAGTTATTGGACTGGGTTATGTTGGATTACCTCTTGCAGTAGAATTTGCAAAAGCCGGATTCAATGTGAGAGGTATTGACCTTATTGAAGATAAGATCAGCAAGCTGAATAATAATGAATCATATGTACTGGATGTAGCTTCAGAGGATATAGAGGATATAAGAGCCAAAGGGCTTTTTAAAGCAGGAAGCGATTATTCTGTTATAGAAGATGCTGATGCTGTGCTTATTGCAGTTCCTACGCCACTGAGAAAGAGCAAGGATCCCGATACATCCTATATAACCGATGCCATGAACAGAATGAGTGAGTTTATTCACAGCAATATGCTTATTGTTCTGGAATCCACCACTTATCCGGGTACAACAAATGAACTCATAGTGGAATTCATAAAGGAGAGAGGATTTGAACCGGGGAAGGATATATATGTGGCATTTTCACCGGAACGTGTTGACCCGGGGAATAAGCATTATCAGACACATAATACACCGAAGGTGGTGGGCGGATACACGGAAATTGATGCTCAGATCGCAGCAGATCTCTATGACAGTGTCATTGAAACAGTGGTGAAAGTCAATAATCTTGAAGAGGCGGAGATGGTCAAGCTCCTTGAAAACACTTTCCGGGCTGTTAATATCGGTCTTGTCAATGAACTTGCCATAATGTGCCACAGAATGGATATTGATATATGGAATGTTATCAATGCCGCAAGTACGAAACCATTCGGGTTTATGCCTTTCTATCCGGGACCCGGTATAGGCGGACACTGTATTCCGCTTGACCCGATGTACCTGTCTTGGAAGGCAAAGATGTATGATTATTACAATAGATTTATTGAACTGTCATCTGATGTTAATTCCAATATGCCGCGTTTTGTTGTCGGTAAGATAGGGGAGATACTCAATAAGAGAAAGAAAGCTGTCAATGGTTCAAAAATACTGCTTATGGGCATGGCTTATAAAAAGGATATAGATGACCTCCGTGAATCACCCGGACTGGAGATATACAAGATTCTGGAATTTGAAGGTGCAAATGTGGATTTCACTGATCCGATGGTCAGCAGTTTTATTGACAGTAAAAACAATGAGATATTCTCACAAGAGATAAATAATGATAATATAGGTTCTTATGATGTTGTTGTTCTGCTTACTGATCACAGTGCTTTTGATTACAGATGGTATGCTGACAATGCCGATATTATATTTGATACAAGAAATGGATTCAATGGCATTGAATCCGGTAAAATAGTAAAACTATAAGGAGCATAAGATGAATGATAGTTATCACAATGATCAGGGTAATGAATTGAGAGAGTATTGGCAGACCCTGCTTGCCAATAAGTATCTCTTTGCAGGAATATTCATCATTATATTCATATTTGTTGCTGTTGTAACCAAACTGCAGACACCTATTTATCAGGCAAGCTCAACAGTATTGATTCAGCAGACAAGTTATGATGCGCAGATCATCACTATATCCAATTTTACACCGCGCAATACAATAATCAATAATCACATTGAAATGCTTAAGTCCCGCTCCCTTTTGGAGAGGGTTGTTGAAGAGATAGAGAGTGATAAAACCCCTGATTCACTGAATATGAAGAGAGCTGATATCAGCCGGGGAGCAAAAATGTCAAGGATAAGAGCTAATATGTCTATTGTACCTGTAAAGGATACAGACATACTGACAGTATCCTACAGGTCTCAGTATCCATTTGATGCTTATTATATTACAGGTGTTATTGCCAGACAGTACTATCAGCTTAATCTGTCCATGACAAGGGGAGAACTCAGTGAAGTGAGGATGTTCCTTGAACAGCAGACGCAGAAGGTGGAAGAGGAGCTGCGGCAGACAGAGGAAAAGCTGATGCAGTATAAGGAAGAAACAGGTATAATAGCCCTCTCTGAAGAGACAGGTGCTCTTGTCAATACAATATCAAAATTCCAGGAACAGTATCAGGCAGCAAGGATTGAAGTGAATACACTGGAGAAACGACTCAGTGTCCTAAACTCTAATTTGAATGAGGCGCAGAAGGCACTTGCAGAGGGTATAGTTAATACATCCAGTCCTCTCACATCCAAATTAATAGAATCCGTTGCAATGCTTGAGGCGGATAAGGCTCAGTATATTGCCCAGGGGTATGAGACATCACATCCGAAGATTGTTGAAATTGACAAGAAGATAGAGAATTTGAAGAATCAGCTGAAGGAAGAATCAAAGAAATTCATTGTATCCGAGGGCGGCAATTATGCAGGTCTATTCTCTCAGGAGATGATATCAAAGATCATTGACCTGAGAACTGAAGTGGAGACAAAAAAGGAATTACTGTCAACATTGGGACAGGTCATTAATAGTTATGAAAAAAAACTGGATAATATACCTGTCAAGGAACTGGACCTTGCCCGTCTTGAGAGAGACAAGCGTGTTTCTGAAGAACTCTATCTGCTTCTTAAAAACCAGTATGAAGAATACAGGATTGCAGAAGCAGGCAAACTCGGCTCAGTAAGAATCATTGATGAACCGGTTATGTCCAGGACACCGATATTGCCTAAAACCAAGAGGAATCTCGTACTGGGATTCTTCCTTGCACTTATTGTTGCAGGTGCCGTTGTTTTCCTGAAAGAATACTTTGATGATTCCATAAAGAAAATAGAGGATCTTGAGAAGATTGCAAAAGTGAAGGTCATTCAGAGTATCCCCAGAATAAAAGTCAAGAACGGGGATTCTCAGGCATCTGAACAGGAAAGATACAGGCGCCATCTTGTAGATGACATGCCGGAGGGCAGTGCTGTTGTGGAGAGTTATAAGATGCTGGGCACAGATATCAAATATCTCACTCAGGGTAAAGTAAAGAGCATAACCGTATCCTCATCTGTAAAGGGTGAGGGGAAATCAACAACTGTGCTGAATCTCGGCATTACACTGGGTAAACTGGACAGGAGTGTGCTGATTGTTGATACTGATTTGAGAAGACCCGTACTGGAAAAGACACTGGGTATTAATGAAAAGTCAGAGGGACTTACTCAATTACTCAGACTGCAGGCTCAGAACGGTGAAGTTGATATATCAGAATATGTGCAGAAAACACGCTATGACAATGTATCATTCCTCTCGCATGGAGAGATAACCATGAATTCAACAAACCTTCTTCAGTCACCGAGAATGGAAAAGCTTATTAAAATGCTGCAGAAGAATTATGATTATGTCATATATGATACACCGCCCGTTCTTTCTGTTGCGGACAGCAGAGTTATTGCAAAGAATACAGACGGATTGCTCTGGGTTGTGCAGCATAAGAAAGCAAAGAGGCATGATATAATGAATGCAAAGAAATTATTTGATGGAATGGAGCTCAATATAATAGGTATTGTTGTTAATAATGTTGATCCCAGGGGTGTTTACGGATCATATTACTATTCATACTATTCCCAGTATTATGGTAAGGAGTCATAATGAGCAGGATAAAGATAGCACTAGTCGGATGCGGCAGGATATCAGAGCGGCATTTTGAAGTAATAGAAGAATTGAGTGAAGATCTTGAATTGATAGCAGTGTGTGACATAGATGAGGGAAAAGCCCTCCATGCAGGCAAACACAATAATGCAGCAGTTTATACAGATTACTCCAAAATGCTGGACGAGACATTTCCTGATATTATTTCAATATGCACACCTTCTGGCCTGCATGCAAGACAGGGTATAAGCGCAAGCAAGAAGGGCATAGATGTTATTGTTGAGAAACCGATGGCAATAAGCCTCAAGGATGCGGATGACCTTATTGAAAGCTGCGACAGTAATAATGTGAAATTATATGTGATAAAACAGAACAGATTGAATTCCAGTGTTCAGATGCTGAAGAAAGCTGTTGACAAGAACCGTTTCGGTCAATTGTATTTTGTAAATACTACTGTCTTCTGGCAGAGGCCGCAGAGTTACTATGACCTTGCTGACTGGAGGGGAACTTGGGAATTTGACGGCGGATCTTTTATGAATCAGGCATCCCATTATATTGATCTTATCTCCTGGCTCTCAGGGCCTGTTGATTATGTTATGAGTATTACAGGAACACTTGCCAGGGATATTGAAGCAGAAGACACGGGAGCTGCCGTATTGAAGTTCAGAAACGGCGCAATAGGGGTTATACAGGTTACAATGCTCACATACCCGAAGAATCTTGAGGGTTCAATAACAATGATAGGTGAAAAGGGTACTGCCAAGATAGGCGGTACTGCTGTCAATAAAATTGAAGAATGGGAATTTGAAGAATATGATGATGATGACAAACTGATTCAACAGGCAAATTACAATCCCCCGAATGTTTACGGTTACGGGCATCTGGGATACTACAGGCAGGTAATAAAGGATTTGAAGCAGCAGTCCAATACATCCATAGACGGCAGGGCAGGCAGGAAATCCCTTGAATTGATACTGGCGATTTATAAATCCGCCAAGACCGGCAAGCGTATCTCCCTACCACTCAATTACCCTGTTTAGGAAGAAGGAATATATGAAAGTACCTCTGTCAGGAGCATGGATAAGCAGTAAGGAGAAGGAGTATGTTCTGGAAGTACTGGAATCCGGCATTCTTTCAATGGGCAGATTCACCCAAGCATTTGAAAATCAAATGGCTCAATTTACCGGAAGAAAATATGCCATCGCAGTATCATCGGGAACAGCCGGACTGTTTCTTGTTTTGAAATCACTGGGAATAGGAAGCAATGATGAGATAATAACTACGCCATTCTCCTTTATTTCATCAGCCAATGTGATAATACATGCTGACGGGTTACCTGTTTTTGCGGATATCAGCCATGAAACACTCTGCATTGATCCTGATAATATAGAAGAGCTCATTGCAGAGAACTACAAAAAGACGGCAGACGGTCTGAAGAATAAAGAGACAGGCAGGATGTTGAAGGGAATACTCCCTGTAGATATTTTCGGCATAATGCCGGATTATGAGAGGATTAACAAAATTGCAGAGGATAATGGACTGTTTGTTCTTGAGGACAGCTGTGAGGCTCTGGGCAGTGAGTACGGCTCATTAAAAGCAGGCAGTCTGGGAATTGCATCTGTTCTGGCTTTTTATCCCAATAAGCAGATAACAACAGGGGAAGGCGGCATGATATTAACTGATGACAGCACAGTCGCTCACACATGCAGAGCACTGAGGAATCAGGGGAGAAGCACCATGGATCTCTGGCTTGAGCACTCACTCCTCGGTTATAATTTCAGAACTGATGAAATGTCAACAGCTGTGGGGGTGGCTCAGATGGAGCGTATTGATCAAATACTTCACAAGAGGGATAAAGCTGCAGAGTATTATAATACACAGTTCAGCAGGGATAGTTATATTACACTGCCTCCTATGAATCAATTCGGCAGAACAGGCTGGTTTGTATATGTGATACAGGTTGACAGTAATAAGAGGAATCGGCTGATGCATTATCTCATAGACCGCAATATTAGTGTCAGACCGTATTTTACCCCAATACACCTTCAAAAGCATTACTCCCGGACTTACAGCTATAAACCCGGGGATTATCCTGTAACTGAAAGTGTTGCAGACAGAACTCTGGCAATCCCTTTCCACTCCCTCATATCAAGAGAGGAACAGGATTATGTAATTCATACTATAAGAGAGTTTTTCAATGGTTAAGGAAGATAGAGGACTTCTTCACCCCACATACAATAAACGGATCATATTCTATATTATATCAGACATAATACTCTTCTTTGTTTCCATAATTATATCATTTGCAATAAGAATTGGTGTTAATCAGATAATGGATGTAATAAATGAGATCATCATTATATTCATCATACTGACAATACTGAGGATACTCTTCTTCTCCGCATGCAGATTATATACAATAACATGGAAATACTATTCAATGAAGGATGCCATTACACACACCATTGCCCTTTTCTGTGCACAGATACTGGGCACCATACTCATTATTTTCTTTCTCTATAACAGAATGGACACAATTGTCATACCCCGTTCTGTGTTCTTCCTTGATTTCTTCATAACCCTGTTCTTTACAGTAGGGATGAGATCATCAAAACGGCTCTTCCTGCTTTATTTCAATACCGTCCCCGTCCGTATGTCAGAGAATAATGTTATTATTTACGGTGCAGGGGACGGAGGTGAGCAGATTCTAAGGGATATACAGAAGGGAGCGTCCATATACAATCCGGTTGCAATAATTGATGATGATAAGAGCAAAACCCACTCAAGAATACACGGTGTCCTGGTGCAGGGTGATATTCACAGTATAGGCAGATTATCCGAAAAATATAATGCAAAAACAGTTATTATTGCAATTCCCTCAATGAGGAAAAACAGACTGCAGTGGGTTTATGACTATCTTTCAGACAAGAATATCAAGGATATAAAGATCCTGCCGCCAATAGATGAGGTGCTCGGTGAACAGATAACAGTGAAGAATCTCAAATCCCTGGACATCACTGACCTTATTGGACGTGAAATTGTGGATATTGACATGGAATTACTGGGGAATTACCTGGAGAATAAAACCATTCTTGTCACAGGAGCGGCTGGTTCTATTGGCAGTGAACTGATAAATCAGATTGCCCGGTTCAATATTGACAAGCTTATTGCACTGGATATTGATGAGACTGAGCTGTTCTATTTAAAGAATGAAATGCTTGAGAATCATAATAAGAATATTATTACCTATCTGTGTGATGTCAGGGACAGGGATTCTCTGAGGGACCTGTTCAGAAGGCATTCCATTGACATTGTCTACCATGCAGCAGCACTCAAGCATGTTCCCATATGTGAGGAATTCCCCAATGAAGCTGTAAAAACAAATATATTAGGCACATACAATATGCTCAGTGAAAGTGATGATAAGGTTGAACGTTTCATACTGATTTCAACTGACAAAGCAGTTAATCCAACTTCAATAATGGGCGGAACCAAACGCATATGTGAATTCATGATTCAGGCATTTTCTGATGCTTCCCGGACAAAATTCACTGCTGTCCGCTTCGGCAATGTACTCGGATCCAGGGGCAGTGTAATCCCTATTTTCAAGAATCAGATTGAATCGGGAGGCCCTGTTACAGTCACACATCCTGAAATGAGACGTTATTTCATGACAATACCCGAAGCAGTTCTGCTTGTCATAGAGGCAGGCGGTGTTGCCATTGGAGGAGAGATATTCATACTTGATATGGGGGAACCTGTATATATAAAGGATATTGCCGAGAGGATGATAAGAATGTATGGTTTAGAGCCGTATGAGGATATTGATATTATATACTCGGGCAAAAGACCTGGAGAAAAACTGTTTGAAGAACTGCTTGTTGCTGAAGAGGGTTCATCCAAAACAAGATTTGACAAGATATTCAAAGCCAATACTTCCGATATACCCGATAAAAAAACAATAGAGAGTATTATCGGCGAATTCCGGGATTTGAAATTATATGGCGATATAATCCGTCTGCTGAAAGGCAATATCAAGACCTTCAATAATGAAAAGAACTGATATTCTCGGACTCTCCGCATTCTATCATGACAGTGCTCTCTGCTATATACGCGGCAGAGAGGTAACCGCAGCAATGGAGGAAGAGAGATTTTCCCGCATAAAGCATGACAATTCCTTTCCGGAAAATACCCTGAATGCACTGAAGGAAAGATTCGGATTGGATACCCATAAACTGAAATATGTTGTTTTCTATGAAAAACCGATACTGAAATTTGAGAGGATTATATCCAATCTGATAGGCATTGCTCCCGGAGGATTCCCCTTTGCATTGAAATCTCTGCCGCTTACATTGAGCAAGAAACTCTTTATTTCCTCTATAATAAGAAGAAATATTGAAGGTGACTATAAGCTGCTCTTTGTACCCCATCATATATCTCACGCTGTTGCAGGGTTTATCCCCTCCCACTTTGACAGTGCTGCTTTTATGATAAATGATGCTGTTGGTGAATGGGATACTACTACACTGGGAACAATTGACAAAAAGAGTATTAATATTAATGAAGGTATTGATTATCCTCATTCATTGGGGATGTTTTATTCGGCATTCACATATTTTGCAGGATTCAGGGTCAATTCCGGTGAATATAAATTCATGGGCCTTGCCCCATACGGCAGACCTCTTTACAGGGACATTATCAAAGACAATATCATTGATATCAGAGACAATGGCTCCTATGCACTGAATCTGGATTATTTTTCTTATCTCCACGGCAGCAGTATGTGCGGCAGAAAAATGGAAAATCTCCTCGGATTGAAGATAAGAAAACCCAATGAAACGATAACTGCGCAGTATGCAGACCTTGCTGCATCTGTTCAGTCAGTTCTTGAGGAGGTGCTTATTAAAATGGCACGTTATCTGAGGCAGTCAACAGGTGAGAAAAACCTTGTTCTGGGCGGGGGTATTGCATTGAATTGTGTTGCAAATTCCCGCATAATCAGTGAAAGCGGTTTTGAGAATGTGTTTATTCAGCCTGCTTCAGGTGATTCCGGGGGTGCAATGGGAGGAGGACTCTATGCAGCACGGTATATTGAGAACAGGGATTTGGACAATATACAGAATTATTCTTATCTCGGCACAAGTTATACAAACAGAGAGATTGAAAACGCGATCCGTCAATTGAATGGTGTTTATGAAAGTGTCAAGGATCCGCCTGTAAAAGCAGCTGAACTCATTGAGAAAGGCAATATTGTCGGATGGTTCAATGGGAGAATGGAATACGGACCGCGCGCACTCGGTTCCCGGAGTATTCTTGCAGACCCCGGAGACAGCACTATGCAGAAAAAACTAAATCTGAAAATAAAATTCCGTGAATCATTCAGACCCTTTGCCCCGTCTGTTATGGAGGAGTATCATAATGAGTACTTTGAGGAGGAATTCTATACACCCTATATGCTGACAGTATCAACACTGAGAAAGAAATACAGGAATACTGACAGGCATATAACACATGATTTTGAAATACTGTCCAAAGGTATTGCAGAAGTCCCCGCTGTTGTGCATGCGGATTTTTCATCAAGGGTCCAGACAGTGAGCAGAAAACAGAATCCCTCCTATTACAGAATACTGGAGGCATTCCGTGAAAGAACGGGTGTTCCGATGATTATCAACACATCATTCAATATACGGGGGCAGCCGATTGTAGAATCACCCGGGGATGCCTTCAGGGTATTCATGAAAACAGACATGGATGTGCTTATAATCGGCAGTTATATCCTCTATAAGGATAAACAGACTGCAGACAGACAGTCAATAAGGATTGACAATGTCATTGAAGACTAGATTAATCAGAGCAATGCGCTCATCACTCATATTCATTATTCCGGGTATTGTTTTGCTGATAAGAGACCATGCTGCAGGCGCTTATCTTTTAGCAGGAGGCATTGCAGAGATTATTCTTGGTACAATTATACCGGCAGTCGCAATATTTATTGAATTCATTGCAGGCAAGGTAATTGAATATTTGAAATTAATTGTCAATATTCTCATTACCGGTCTGCTGCAGATCATCATATTCACCATTATAAGATTCATTGGTGCAGTCTTCGGCAAATATTTCCTTGATAAAAGCCCCCGATTGAAGGATGATTCCTACTATAAATCAAAGGACAATGACTGGAAAGAGAGAATTGAAGAACCCTTCTGACAGTATAGTATCCATTCAGTGGGAGCAGATGGCCGTACGTCTTTCCTCATAAGAAAAAGTCACTGAATATAACTATTATGAATTGTTTGTTTTCTTAATAAAAAAGCATTGAGCAAAGCGATTGATGTATTGACGGTGAGGCTCACACATTCTCATCAGCACCGAATTATCGGTTATGCACGGGTTGGCAAAGGTGCTTTAT
>JAXHVG010000043.1:0-5099 GCA_034189245.1 Caldifarciminota bacterium | reverse complement strand
ACATGGATGCGTTAATAAACAGTAATTTCATAAAACTCCCTTTTCAATATCATATACAAATAGATGATATTGTCAATTCATTTCACAATATTGACTTATTATTCAGATAGTATATAAATTATAGAAGAAAATTTCGGAGGAAAAATGAACATTCATTTAATACAGGCAGCACCAGTGAGATATAAAGAAGCTGCTTTGAAAGGAAAACCATTCCAGTATTATGCACCCCAGACATTGAATGTTCTGGCATCTTCTATTAATGACTGCAGTGATGCTGCTATAACAATGACAGACCAGGGCATTGAACCAGTTGATGAGAATATTGACGCTGATATTGTGGGGATAAGCACAACAACATGTGCAGCCCCGGAAGCATACCGTTTAGCCCGAGTTTTCACGAACAGGGGCATCAGCACAATACTGGGAGGCAGCCATCCGACTGTAATGCCTGATGAAGCATTGCAGCATGCTGAAGCAGTTGCAATCGGGCCTGCTGAGATGCTATGGAAGAAGATCATCAGTGATTACAAGAAGGGTAAATTGCACGGTAAATACAGTGGATTCAGTCATTGCTCCGTCATTAAACCCAGATACACAGAAAAAAGACATCACTCCTACTTTCCGGTTGATACCATAGAGTTAACCAGAGGCTGCAGCAATAATTGCTCATATTGTGTTATCAATTCAATTAATAACAGCAGGCAGTACACAATGGCATACAAAAATGCTGTAGAAGAGATAAAAAAGACAGGAAGACGTTTACTGTTTCTGGATTCCAATCCGTTTCAGAATACTAATTACTTCAGGGAAATCATGAGAATTCTAAAAAAGGAGAAGAAGACATGGGGTGCTGCTGCAACAATAGATATTGCAGATAACAGTAGATTCCTGTCGGAAATTAAAGAAAGCGGCTGTATTGGTCTGCTTATAGGATTTGAGTCAGTCAGCAGAGAGTCAGTAAATTCAGCAGGCAAATATTTTAATAATACTGAACAATATATTGAAGCAGTAAAAAAGATACATGATAATGGCATGGGTGTACTGGGTACATTCACTCTCGGCTTGGAATATGATGATAAATCCATATTTAAAAAGACATATGAGCTTGTCAACAAAGCAAAGATTGACCTGGCAAAATACGGCATTCTGACTCCATTGCCGGGATCACGTATTTTTAATCAGTATGATAGGCAGGGCAGAATACTGACATATGACTGGTCTCAATATGATACAGAGCATGTTGTTTTCAAACCGGGAAATATGAATGCAGAGGAATTGATGGATGGCTTCAGGTATCTCAACAGGGAAACCTACAGTTACAGATCTGTTTTTAGTCGGCTATTTCGCAAAAACAAATATCTGTTTATTGACTTTGCTGCCAATATGGCTTTCAAATATTTTGCAAAGGATTTAGGATGATTATAAATAAAACAGAGGGATTCTGTGTTGACTGTAAAAGTATGCATAATGCTGAAATATTGCAGAAGGCGAATGATGTATATTTCAAACTTTATTGCCCCGAGGAAAATCATACTGTGAAAGTATCCAATGATGCAGAATTATTCAAGAAGATACGCAGCAAAAGCATCAGCATAGACAGGCCCTCCGGTTATAACGGATGGTTTGTATTCCGTTATATTGACTTGACGAATCACTGCAATTTTGACTGTCCCATATGTTTTGCACAATCTTCATCAGATAAGCATTATTTCAAGGATATCAGTCAGGTCAAGAATGAACTCGGGACAATTCTTAAGTACAATGGAGGCTCTGTGATGTTTTCAGGCGGAGAAGCCCTGCTCCATCCTGATATCAGGGAGATCGTCCGTTATGCTGATGAACTGAATCTCCGTATTAATATACTGACAAACGGCCTGATTATTGACAAAACCCCCGGGCTGATACTGGAACTTGTTTCACTCGGAGTCTGGAGTTTTACTGTGCAGTTTGACTCATTCTCCCCTTCCACACATGATGAATTAAGAGCAAACAGATATATTGCTCACAAGAAGAGAGCCATGGATTTTCTCTATAAACATAATATACGATTCTGTATTACAACAGTGGTTTATCAGAATAATCTGCAGGAAATAAACAAGATTATATTATTGGCTGCTTACTATGCGCCTGTTCTGCATTCATTGAATCTTGTATGTCTCAAACATGTGTACGATAATCATGAGAAACAACTTGGACTTATCTTCAGAGAAGATATTATTCACAAAATAGCAGAGAATTCGGACAATATTGACACAGATGAATTTTTCCCGTTTCCCGCAATGCCGTTTCTCAATTTTGCTGTAAATCCGGATTGCTCCGTATTGTTCTATATGATGAAAGTGAATGGTAAATCATTTCCTGTTACAAGATGGATTGACTTAGAAAGGGTTTACAGGCATATTGCTGCTATTGAGAAAGAAGGTCCATTCAATATTTTCCGCATCATTGCAGCAATAATAGGATCAGTGAAACAACACAGACAATTAAGGGTGATTCAGGCAATATTTAATTTACTGAGAGGCAGAGGTAATGTTTCACTGCTTCCGATTCTTGTCGGTGATTTTATGGACAGATATTATCTTGACAGGGAACGGCTGAGATATTGCGGTGCATGCTATGTACAAAACAATAAGATGATGCCTGCCTGTCTGTTTTCCTATATCAATTATGAGGAGTGATATATGAATCAATTATTCAGAAGAATGCATTACAATCTTGTTAATTTATTCAGAGGTCCCCGCTCAATGGCAACAATGCAGGAAATGATTCTTCAAATGCATCTCGGGCATGACAAGATCATAGGATCTGAAAACGGACTGCCTGTCAGAAGTATGATAATACCTTCAGAACACAGCAATGCCTTTATCCGTTCGGGTGCTAAATTGCTCAATTCAATGCGCTACGGCATTGTATATCCGGGTATGGCAACATTGGCAATTACGGGGAACTGTAATTGCGCATGCACGCATTGTATAGGCGGATTTAACAAAGGAGACGATATATCGGCAAAGCAGTGGATTGAAGGCATGAGGACATTATCTGAATTAGGTGTTTTCGTATATCTTTTCCTCGGAGGTGAGCCGATGATGAAAGAGGATCTGCCGGAGATCATATCCGGCATAGATCAGAATAAATCCATACCCGTTGTATTTACCAATGGCTCACTGATAGAAGAACGGATTGATTCATTAAAGCAAGCGGGGCTCAACAGAGTATTTGTCAGCATTGATTATGCTTCAGAAAAGCATGATAAAAACCGTAATCATAAGGGGCTGTTCACAAAGATATGCAGAGGTATTGAAGCAATTAAGAGACGAGGAATGATGGTGGGGCTTTCAACATATACAGACAAGGAGCGTTTTGAGAATGGATCACTGCAGTCAATCATTGACATGGCTTCTGAGTATAAAGTGGATGAGGTCTTCATGATTGACTCATTGCCTGCAGAGTGTGTGACAAAACTGCAGCCTAAGACTTCTTCCGATATTGAGTCAGAAAAAGCAATTGACAGATGGATAGAGCAATTATGGCAATCCCCGGATGCACCGGGTATATACTGGTATAAATATGTACGCTCTATAAACAGTTGCGGATGTTTTGCAGGCCGGTCAGGTCTTCACATATCCAATAATGGTGATATCAATCCCTGTTTTTCCATAATGGATAAATTCGGAAATATTACGGAGGGAAATATTAAACAGTCATGGCTTGAAATGAACAGGCAGATAAGTGAGGAGAGCAGAAAACTCAATTATAAATGTCTTTATACGGAGAGGCTGCGTGAACAGGGCAGTAAGGATTAGGATAGGCGTTTTATTATTGATAGTCATATCCATTGCTATACTGGTTTTCAGTATAGACAGGATCCAATTCAATACTGACTGGCAATCAATGGCACCTGAAAACAGATTTACTGATAATTACAGGACTATTGGCAATTCATTCAGTATACCGGTTCTTGTCACTGCAATGGTCCAGTTCAATGATAGTATGGATTTTGAAGGAATAGACTCCCTGGCTGCAATAATATCAAGTATAAACGGTATTAAATATATAATAAAACCTTTTCAATTTGATACAAGCGGATTAATTCCACCGGTTAAGCAGTACTCAATAACAGGCAGTATACTAAATGCAGTCAATAAGGATAAATCTTCTCTGCTGATGCATATTATAATAAAGCCCGGCAGTGACAAGTACATATCAGAAACACTTGCATCACTGGACAGTGTAAAAAGTCAGTATGATAACAGCAATATGAAAATCACTGTGACAGGTCTACCAGTAATAAAACAGGATGAGAACAAAGCAGTTCAGAACCGGGGTATTGTGCTGACAGGGATTGCCCTGATTCTGATACTTTTTCTCCAGTTTATTGCATTCCGAAACATCCGTTATCTTATTGTCATGATTGTCAGTGTTGCTACTGCAACAATATGGACACTGATATTCATAGCTATGACAATTAAGAGTCTCAATATGCTTACTGCAATGTTTATTCCCGTTATATGCGGTCTCGGTATTGATTATCTGATACATACTTTCTACAGTATGAATTTCCGCGAGAAGAACAATGATTACAGAGAGGTATTCAGGCCTATTCTCCTGGGTGTAATAACAACCTCCCTCGGATTCATATTGATTATATTCTCCGGATTCAGAGTTTTCAGAGAATTCGGTATGATAACTGCTTTCGGGATATGCTCTATGTTTGCAGCAGTCCGCATTATTGTGCCTGTATTTATAAAAAAGCGGGATATGCAGAAGCAAACAGCAAAATTCGGATTATGTGCTCATGCTATTACAAAAGACAGGAAATTCCGCTGGGTAATCAATATAATAATTACTGTTATAATCATTATCTCCATCACAGGCATAATAAAACTCCGTTATTCAACAGATACAGATCTTGTGCAGAACAGTGAGATGGAGAGCAATAAAACAGCATTGATGATTCAGGAACAATTCGGATATTATCCTGCCCCTATAGTTCTTATGACAGATAATCCAGTATACGATTTGATTCACTAGCAGCATTATCTGTCATAAGAACTATAGGGGCAGGATAATATCCGAATTGTTCCTGAATCATCAATGCT
>JAXHVG010000042.1:0-8409 GCA_034189245.1 Caldifarciminota bacterium | reverse complement strand
AAATAAGGGTAAAGGGACACCCGTTGAAAATAGATTTACGATGTATATTGTTCAGAAATTGTGATAATTTTGACTCTGCACCAATAAAATCAAGCAATAATATCAGTCAATTCTTTTGGAGAAAATCCGCTACATAGAAGCAACAGCTATGGACATCTTCTTTGTCTCTTCACTGTCAGACCGTGAGAGCAGCACTATGGGACACTTCGCCCCTAAAATCATACCCGCAACCTTGCAGTCAGTCATATATATGAGGGATTTTGCCAGCATATTGCCGGACGCAATATCGGGAACAAGAAGAATATCAGAGTCACCTGCAACAGTGCTCTCAACACCTTTGTGCTCTGCAGATTCTCCGGATACAGCCAGGTCAAATGCGAGGGGGCCGTCAATGTCCATTCCTTCAATCTGCCCCCTCTGAGCCATCTTTGAGAGATAGGATGCGTCAATTGTCTCAGGCATATCCGGATTGACCTTCTCCACTGCAGCGAGTACCGCTGCCTTGGGTCTCTCTATGCCTATTCTGTGGAAGAATCCGGCTGCATTGTTCAGTATATCTATCTTTGTTTTGAGGTCCGGCCTGATGTTCATGCCGCCATCTGTTATCA
Organism: Caldifarciminota bacterium; assembly: GCA_034189245.1. Taxonomy (GTDB): domain Bacteria; phylum Hydrothermota; class 32-111; order 32-111; family 32-111; genus JAXHVG01. The sequence goes on along the minus strand of JAXHVG010000042.1, from coordinate 7,801 downwards.
TAAAGGGTTTATGATATTTGTCCAGCTCAAATAGTGCAACATGTGAGAGCAGGCGGCCTGTCCTGAGCCCCCATTCCTTATTGAGTACCCCCTTGAGCATTACAGATGTATCAACAAATCCCTTCATAAGAAGGTGTGCTTCATTATCAAAAACAAGCTTGACTGCTTTTTCAACCGCTTTCTTCCTATTCTCTTCATCAATAATCTCAAAACCGGAGATATCCAGACCCTCCTTTTGAGCTATTGTCTCCATATTCCTCTTACTGCCTACAAAGATAGGCTCTGCAATATTTTCTTTATGAGCATTGATACATGCCTTCATTACCTTGCTGTCATCGGCGCATGCAACCGAGAGTTTCTTCTTCCGGCTCTTCGCTTTCTCTATAATATCATTGAATTTCACTCATTACCTCCTTGAGTTTTTCTATGAATATTCTGTTCTGCTCAGGTGTTCCTATTGTAACGCGCATATATTCCCCCAAACCATAATTGGCGAGTGGTCTTGCTATTACACCCTTCTTCTGCAAATATCTGAATACATCGTCTGCTTCACCGGGCAGTCTGAATGTTATGAAATTGGTGTGTGACCGAATTGTTTCAAGCCCCATTGCACCCAATTCGCTGCTGAGAAACTTCCTGCCCTCATTATTCATCATCCTGCTTTTTTCAATAAACTCCCTGTCATCCAAAGCAGCCATTGCCGCTGTCTGGGCCGGACTGTTGACATTAAACGGCAGGCGGACCTTGCCTATTTTCTTTATTGTGCTGCTGTTTGCTATCATATAGCCTATTCTCAGTCCTGCAAGACCGTATATCTTTGAAAATGTTGAGAGCAGCACAAGATTGCTGTACTTATCAATATACTTGCTCCATTCAACTCTCTCATTATCATCAAGATATTCATTGTAAGCCTCATCCAGTATTATCATTGTTGACTGCGGCGTATTTTCAAGAATATACATTATCTCCTCTTCTGTGAGTATTGTGCCGAGGGGATTGGTCGGATTATCAATATAAAGCACTTCCGCATTGTTCTTCAGAACCGCGCCTACAAGTGCCATATAATCATGTCTGAATTCCTTCATATCAATACTGATAACATCTGCTCCCATTATCCTGGGTGATATGAGTGACATGATAAATGCCCTATTGCTTCTTACAAGAGTACTGCCCGTATCACAGACAGATGAAACAGCAATGTGAAGAACCTCAACAGAGCCATTGCCCACCATTATACTATCGGGAGAGCAATGCCTGATTCCCGCAATCTTCTCTCTCAGATAATAAATTGAATCATCCGGATATATATGGGCATCTCCTGCTGTTTTTATCAATGCTTCAATTGCTTTGGGAGAGGGCCCGAGCGGATTCTCATTGGAAGCAAGTTTTATAATATCCCCTTCAATGCCGAGTTCCCTCTTGACCTCTTTTATGGGTTTTCCGGGAATATAGGGTTTTATTGAATCCAATGCACTTCTGAATTTTATCATAATTCACTCCATTCAAATTTATTGTATATTGCCTGGGCAATATTGAGTATATGATCACCTGCTTTCTCATAAGTGGCAAGTATATCATTGAAAACAGCATTTGCATTGATATCACAGATCTTTTCCGTCATTCTCACTGCATGCTGTTTTGCAAAGAGTTTCTCATTCCTGTTGATATTCTCTTCAATAATGAAACATCTCTCCAGTTCTTCCTTTTCCGGGTTTTCAAGATTGCTGCGCACAATTTCTATCATGCGCATCAGATCATTCTTCATAATGAGTATCTCACCGGCTGCTTCTTCCGAGAACTCCAGCCCTGAATCGGTTTTCTCCTGATAAAACTCTATCAGATTAATGGCATGATCCCCGACCCTCTCTATATCATTGATTGAATGAATATAGACAGGCAATGAACCTGCCTCATTCTCAAAGAGCTCTTCCTTGGATATCTCAATAAGATATCTGGTTATTACATTCTGGAGATAATCTGTCTTGCTCTCCAGAAATTTTACCCTGTCAATATTCTCCGATTTATTGTTGAGAATGGTCTCAGTTGCAAGTTCAATGGACTCCATTGCAGTATCAAGCATATGCTCCATCTCCCGTTTTACCTGCTGTACTGCGATAGCAGGAGTACTAAGCAGATTGTCGTCAAGATAGAGTGCCTTTATTTCCTCTATCCTCTCTTTGCCGCGGTCAGGTATTATCTTTTCAACAATGGACTTCAGTACACCTGCAAATGGTATAAATAATAATGTATTGAATATATTGAATATTGAATGGGAGTTTGCAATGTATCTTGATATATTCTCCCCCTCCAGATTATTGCCCGGTGTTATGAGATCCACAAGCCTCAGATAGGCAGGTACTCCCCTTATCTTGAATGTATAGAATGCAATGAGCATATAGGTGACTCCCAGAACATTGAACAGGGCATGCACCAGAGCTACCCGTTTACCATTGACATTTGAAGACAGTGCGGCAAATCCGGCTGTAATTGTTGTGCCGATATTTTCTCCGAGAACCAGGGGTATTGCCCCATATATATCAATAAGACCCTGGGAAGCCAGTACTATTGTAAGACCCACTGTTGCTGATGATGATTGAACTATAACAGTCATTATAACACCTGTAAGCATTGCAAGTATGGGATTATCAGAGAATCTAATGAAGAATTCCGTAATCTGAGGTGCCTGCCTCAGGGGATGAACTGTTGCTGACATCATATTCATACCGAGAAACAACAGGCCGAATCCGAATAAAACCTCGCCCCAGAACCTGTATTTGGTCTTCTTTGCAAAGAGGAGCATTGCAACACCCAGTGCAATTGCAGGAAGGGCATAGTCGCCGAGCCGGAATGCAATGAGCTGTGCTGTTATCGTGGTTCCTATATTGGCTCCCATTATCACGCCAATGGACTGGGCAAGATTCATAAGACCTGCATTGACAAGTCCTACAACCATGACAGTTGTGGCTGATGATGACTGTATCATACTTGTCACTGTAAGTCCCATTATAACAGCAAAGAAAGTATTCTTCGTCAATTTCGCAATGATATTGCGCATTCTGTCGCCTGCAACCTTTTGCAGGCCGTCAGACATATATTTGAGTCCGAAGAGAAATAATCCCAGGCCTCCTACAATACCAAAGATTATCTCCAGCCAGTTGAGACCGAATACGGAGAAATTGCAGACCTTAATGAGTTTATTGTCCTTGAATATCTGAGCCATGTATATATTGTTCTCCATTTTGGATGATGTCTGAACATTGGCTTTGATTATCCCTGCAGAATCGGGATAGACCTTTTCTGTCAGAACCCTTCCCTTGCCCTCAACAGTGGAGAAGACAGCATAGTAATTTTCAAGACTGTCCCCCTCAGTATCTATCTGAATAACAAAGGGTCTGGGTGCAACTGCATTAACGCGGCCTGTTATGTGCTTCCATTCATAATCAATAGTCAGACCGGAAATACACACTGATACGGCAATCAGTATTATGAGCAGCAACATTCTTTTCATTGTTCTCTCCAAATAAGGGATACATTACGTTTTGTTGTTTTTTCCTTTCTGTATGAATAAAGTATCTCATTACTGCAGATATTGCAGAGATTCAGATGATAAATATCCGTGTTTTCCTTTAAACGGGATTCTATTATGGCCCTCAGGTCAACAGTATATCCGTCACCTGCTGACTCTATATAAGCACTGCCGAATTTCTTTTCAAATACCTCCATCACATCCCGGCCTACAGTAAAATGCTCACTGCATATACCCTGACCTATCAGTACAGCTGAATGCCCGCCCAGAAGCGTATTTAATGAATCTATTATTCCCCCTGCTATTGAACGCCATCCGGCATGTACAACACCGAATTTGCCTGCCTGTTCAGTATGGAAGAATACACTGAAACAATCCGCTGTCACAACATACGGAGCATACATAATATTATTGGTGTAGAGTCCGTCACCCTCACTGCATTGCTCATCAACAGAACATATTTTCTCTGAGTGGACCTGTCTGATATGTACGGGCTTTTTGTCATGAGGGACTATCCGGCAGGCAATACTGTCATAATTGATTTCATTATCATTGTTTCTCATGGATACTGCAATCCTGTACGGATACAGTTTATCGGATATTATAAAATCATTCTTCATCGCTTTCCTGATTCCTTATCTTGATATCCTTGACCTGAAGCTGTATCTCATTCTTGCCCTGGAAATTATTTCTCTTGATATAATATGCAATATCAATCACGGATTCGGGATCAATCAGATCAGCTATCATATTCTTGCCATTATTGAACCAAATGGAGTCAAATGAACACTCATTGTTGCCGACAACAAATCTCATATGCCTGTCCTTGAGCATGAGCGGATAACCAATGACATTGATATTACTGCTCATAAAAACAGGTCTCGGATTGCCGAAACCGAATGGTGCGAGGAGTTTGAGTTTTTCTTCCAGATTATCGTCAATCTCATTGAGTTCAAGACAAGCATCAATTTCAATTGTCGGTGTTTTGCTTACCTCCTCAATACCTGACCGGGCAAGCTCTTCAAACTTCTTTCTGAATTCATCCAGTTTATTGCTCTTGATACTGATGCCTGCAGCCAGTTTATGCCCGCCGAATGACTCAAGCAGATCATCCACCTGAACGAGGGCATCATACATATGGAAATCCGGTATTGACCTGCCCGAACCCTTGCCCATGCCGTCTGCCATGGATATCATGATTGTCGGTTTATAGTACTTTTCAACAAGCCTGGACGCAACAATGCCTATAACTCCCTCATGCCAGTTTTCATTGGCAAGAATAATGGCATTGCGGTTATAGAGCTTATCCCTCTCAATCAGTTCAACCGCCTCCTCATAGACCTCCTGGTCAATCTTTCTTCTCTTCCTGTTCTCAAGATCCAAATCCCTTGCAATAAGTTCTGTCTCTGTTTCATCCTCAGTTGTAAAGAGCTTTACTGCCTCCGATGCATCGGACATCCTGCCGACTGCATTGATCCTGGGAGCCAGAACGAATCCGATGTGAAATGCAGCTATTTTATTCCTGTTTACACCGGCAATATCACATAATGCCCTGATACCGAGATTTTGGGTTTTTGCAAACTGTTTGAGTCCGAGATATGTTATTATGCGGTTTTCATCAATAAGAGGCACAACATCGGCAACAGTACCCAGAGCCACAAGGTCAAGATATTTATCAATATCCGCGGGATCTCCGCCTGTCATTTTCTTATAAGCCTGTATTAATTTAAGGACAACACCGCACCCTGCAAGATACTTGAAGGGGTATCTGTCATCATATCTATGGGGATTGATCACGGCAGTTGCATTGGGTATTTTCTCAAGCACTTCGTGATGATCCGTTACAATACAGTCAATACCCTGCTTCCTCGCATAATCTATTTCAGCAAATCCTGTTATACCGCAATCCACTGTAATCAAAAGGTCAATATTCTTGTCAACTGCAATATCCAGGCCTCTCCTTGAGAGACCGTAACCGTCATCAACCCTGTTGGGAATAAAATATTCCGGCACAATGCCCTGTTCCCCCAGAAAATCATACATCAATGAGGTAGAGGTTATACCATCCGCATCATAATCGCCGAAGATCATCACCTTTTCGTGATTTTCAACAGCTTTCAATATTCTCTTGACCCCCTTTTCCATATCCTTCATCTCAAAGGGATCGTACATGTCATCTATAGAGGGATACAGCATCTTCCTCAATTCGTCTTCTTCTTCAATTCCCCTGTTCATGAGAATTTCAACAATCCTCAGCGGCATATCAAGGGTCTCTGCCAATTGGCGGGCTTTCTTCACCTGATCATTCTTGTTTATTATCCAGTTGTTATACATAGTTTTTGATATCTCCCATCTTCTTAATTTCTATAATATTAATACTATCAGAGGTAATCTCAAGACCGGCGGGCATGAATATCTTTGTTATGCCCATTTTTATCAGATGCCTGATTCTCGGCACACTGTCAGGCGTTGATATGATCTCGCCGGACAGATTGACCTCTCCGATAAATCCGGTTTTCTCCCCTATGGAGTAATTCCTGTATGATGAGTAAAGCGAAAAGAGAACTGCCAGATCACAGAGCGGATCATCAATCTTAATGCCATTGGAAACATTGACAAAGACATCCCTGTTGCCGAGATTGATGTCCATGTATTTGTCCATTACACCCAGAAGCATCTGTATGCGCTTGAACGGGATTCCGCCGGAAACCCTCTGAGGTGTTCCGTATTTGGATAATGCTGCAAGCCCCTGAATCTCTACTGCAACGGGCATACTGCCTTTCATAGTGCATGATATGCATTTCCCGATTCCTGAACTGCTTCCCGTATTCACCATATCCATATTCTCTATGAGTTCAAATCCGCTGTTCTTCATATTGAGGAGTACGATCTCATCTGTTGAACCGAATCTGTTCTTCAATGAACGGACCACACGCATATTGTTTCTCAATTTATCAATGATAAAGACACTGTCAACCATATGCTCCAATGTCTTGGGACCTGCAATAGAACCATCCTTTGTAATATGTCCTATTATCAGAACAGGTACACCATTGACCTTTGCCTTTGATGCTATCATTGCAAGAACGAGCTTAACCATTGTCGGTGAGCCGGACACTCCGGTGTTCTCCCTGCTGTTAATAGTCTGTATTGAATCAATTATTATGAGATCATATCTGCTGTTTATGTATTCAGTGAAATCCTCTGCATAATTTGTTGTTATTATATCTATATTAGACCCCACACTGAGGCGGTCAGCCCTTATTTTAAGCTGTACAGGCGATTCCTCACCGGATATGTACAGTATCCGTGCATCAGGCAATGCGGCTGCAAGGAAAAAGGCAAATGTTGATTTCCCGACACCGGGGGCACCGGATATAAGAACAATCTCACCCTTTACAATTCCTTCCCCGAAGAGCCTGTTTATATGCTCGGACTTTGTGGTGATAATATCATAACCGGACAATTCTATTTCATCAAGATTCCTGATTATAATATCCGCCTTGCGGGTATTCTCCCTTCCCCTTGTCTCAAGCACCATAGAATCCCAGGCATTGCAATGTGGGCATCTGCCGTACATTGTGGATGCTTTGAACCCGCATTCCTTGCATACATATTCTTTCTTCTCCTTCACAGGCATCCTCTCCCGACAGGATTCTTCTCAATTGATTTGAGCATTCTGTCCAGACGGTCAATACTTCTCTCAAACTTCCTGTACAGTGTGTCGCTCTCCACGAAGGATTTGAGTGAATTGTCCTTTTCCCTGAATTGGTCTATCTGGTCTTTAATACTGTTCAATGCTATATAGGTTGTATCCAGCAGGGATTTGAGCCTGTATGATGATGCCTCAAGATTGCCGGATATTTCAGTAAGACCCGTATTGCCTGTCTCAATGAGTCTATTGGCATTACTCAGTACAAGGTTCAGTGAATCTATCATCCCGCTGACAACTTCCGGCTCCGGTATGGATTTTTCCAGCATTGCCCTGATGTCCTGCAGCAGTATTGATATCTTTGCCATTGAGAAATCATAATTCTCACCATTTAATGTATCCGGCAGTTGATAAGGGTCTTTACTGTTTCCCGGATAGAGCATTATGTACTTGGTGCCGCCAATGAATGCAAAATCATGTATGCCCGCTATTGAATTGCCTCCAATATCCGTTGATTTACTGATATTCAGTGTTACCAGCACAAAATCATCATGCAGTTCTATTGATTTTACCTGTCCGCATTTAACACCGCGTATCCTCACTTCATCATCAATTCTCAGGCC
>JAXHVG010000041.1:0-2423 GCA_034189245.1 Caldifarciminota bacterium | reverse complement strand
TCAATTTGCTTTTTTCCACTGCAATTGTATCAATATCTGCCTGTATTCTCTCAGGCGTTTTACTTCTTTCGTTTTCCGTTGTGCGTGAGGTAAATTGGATTAGGGTTCAAATTGTTGAACCCCTACATCTTTCTTTTTTTTATTTAGCGATTATTCTCCTGCTTTAAGGGACGGTGGTTAATTTTGTCAATTTAACTTTTTTGTAAACACAATTATGACACAACATATGAAATTCTTAAATCAACTAAATACTTAAGTTAAGGTATATCTTAAGACTTAAATTGACAAAATTAACCACCGTCCCTTAAAATATGAGTTAAATTTATAGGATCCAAGAAATCAATGGAGGATGAGGGGCTTTTTGTGGATATAAAAGTTGATAATCAATGGTGACATTCAGTTTCAAGTTACAAGTTTGCAAGTTTCAAGGATTGATTGCAGGAGCGCATGGAAAAAAAGAAGTGGACGGGAGATCACTCAAAATCCTTCACCCTTTATTTTTTATATTTCTCCCTTTTTTTGACAATACACTATTAACTATTGATCTATCTCAGTATTATTGACTTGCCAAGAACACTATTATTGTTATCTAATATAAAGTAGATCCCGCTTCTCTTTGGTGTGTACTTGGTTGTTCCTTTCTTTGCTTCTATGTTCTTAATCACTCTGCCTGTTATGTCCGTTATTTGAAAGGTTTGAGTGTTATTTGATTTGTTCTCAATCTGTATGGAGTTGAAAGTCAGGTCAATAGTGAATGGTTGATGGTCAATGGTCGGATAACTGCTTATCCCTGTCGGTCCGAATGAGCCTGTGATTATTGTGTTTTCGCTTAGGTAGGAGTAATTGCGTTTGTCCTGTAAACTTATTGAATCGGGTTTGATTGTATCTCCTACTATTACTGTGGGTAACAGGCTGTCTGTTGAAAGCCATATTCTTATTACGGTGTTGCTCTCTCTAAAAACCATTCTATTGATACTTCCTGTGCCGTCATACCAGGTATGCCCATTTGAAAGAGGCAATATGCTGTCAAGATTACTTAATAACAAATTCGTTGTATCTATGGGATAATTGAAGTATATATTTACATAATCATCTGAATCTATGCCCGGTGCCACCTGTCTGTTGTCATAGGCAACTGCACTGTCTATTATTAACTCTGCACCAACGCCTCCATATATCTCTATTGTATCTACATTACCATACCAGTCATTGGAATATACTATAAGTGTATCTGTTATGAATACACTGGTATCTGAGTATATATCAAATGTAATAGGCAGTGAATCATAGGCAGGTACTGAACAGGGGTATGATGGGTTATTTAATGTTATTTCATTATTGTTTAAAAGTTTCAGGGAATCAATCACTACAGGGAGTTCATCTAATGCTTTTAATGTGATTGTATCTATTACATTAGTGCTTAGGGGTTTATTACCGAAATCAACAGGGGTATTATATGACAGTTTGGATAATGGAGCATTTTCAATGATATAGGTGTGTCTTTCCACTATATCCTGGGTTAATGGCAGTCTCGGGTCGGAGGCACCTGACCATATTATTTCATCTATGCCATTCTCATTAAAATCATGAACCCTTACATGACTGCCTGAGAATGTGTCATTGTCCATTTCCCATACCTGCACAAAACTGTCATTGCCTGCTACTTTATATACCCTTAATATGCATCCTGCGCAAACTATTATTTCGTCTTCCCCATCTCCGTCAATATCTCCTATGTCATAATCACTGCCGCTGTAATAGTTCTCTTTGAAACCATAGTCTTTTCTGAAGTACCTTAAGAGTATTCTGTTGTATGTAGTATCATCAATACATTCTCCTATAGTAAAAGACCACTCACATGGTGACATCAAAAAGTTTTGTCCACCTGTTATAAATTCATTTCTTCCATCATTATCTATGTCTTCAATTATTCCGGAATAATGTGCTCCATTCCCCCAGCCGAGATTGTCCAGTTTTATCTCAAAGCTGTCATTTGACAGACTCTTTGCTTCCCAAACTGTCTGCCCCCTGCTTGTCCCTGCTATTACATCCACAAGCGAGTCATCGTCCAAGTAACCTATGTCCATAGTGTGAACTTCCCTGTCTTCTATCAGTTCATAATCAAAGTAATAACTGTTGTCTCCACTCATACTCATATAATACCAGCCGTCTTCAAAATCAGCAGGTGGTCCCCCATAAATTCTATCCACTCCATCCGTCTTGATAAGATTAGTTTGACCGTGATAACCTATACCATGATTCAGCGAGTCACTTTCCCAGGTCCTTGCTGTATATATCTGTGTTGTATCCAATTGTTCCATCACTGCCATTCTTCTGTCATATGCAACACTATGTCCAAACAGTTCAGGCAATCCGTCATTATCAAAATCACCTGAAAATGCTATTGCTAATGTATCAATTAT
>JAXHVG010000040.1:0-9183 GCA_034189245.1 Caldifarciminota bacterium | reverse complement strand
AGCGGTGTATGACCCAATAGCTCAACAAGGCGTTCTTCATTAATATGCTTGTCCCTTACCATCTCTTCAACAATGCGGTTGAGTATTGCTGCCTGTCTGCCTGCAGCTCTTCTTATGCCTGCAGCATCATACATGATAACCATAGCAAAGAACAATGTGATTATAAACAAGACATTGTTGAAACCATTATAAATACCGACAAGTATTGTGAGTGCTGTTGCTGTTGAGGCATGTGATGACGGCATGCCCCCTGTCTCAAAGAACCGGCTGAAATTAATCTTTCTGTGTTCAATATAGAAGGAAACGATTTTTATTATCTGTGCTATCAGTCCGCTCAGAAATATGATACCTGTCATTTTTAATGCAAACATTATGAAATCCTTTTGTAGAAATATGTTAACATTTCACCGATGAGTGTATTCTTAACACCCGCATCTTCCGCCAGATCCATGATATTATTATACTGCATTTCTGCCTTTTTTCTCGCATCCTCCAGTTCATAGAATGTTATATATGTCAGCTTATTCTGTTTGATATCCTTGTTGAGCGATTTCCCGAGATTGTCGGGGTCTGCTGTCACATCCAGAATATCATCAATTATCTGAAAGAGCAGTCCCGCGCCCTTGCCCATCCTGTAGAAAGATTCTATCTTTTCGGACTCTTCTGCTACTATCACAGGCAGTGTAAAACATGCTGCAATGAGGGATGCTGTTTTCTTATTATGTATGAATTTCAAAGTGGATTCATCCCTTTTGAATAAGTTTATATTTGTGTCAACGAATTGACCTGCAACAATGCCTTCAGGGCCTATTTCCCTGAGGAAGAATTTGAGTGCCTTGACCATTGTATCAGAACTGATATCAGCCTGCATGAATACTTCAAGTGCATATGAGAACAATCCGTCTCCTGCAAGAACAGCAGTGCCTTCATCATACTTCTTATGCAGAGCAGGTTTCCCCCTCCTGAAATCATCATTGTCCATTGCAGGCAGATCGTCATGTATCAGGGAATACGTGTGAATCATCTCTATTGAACATGCAATAGGCAGGATTTCATCATTGATCTCTCTGCCGAGCAGTTCCCATATCATTAAAACAACAACAGGTCTGAGGCGTTTACCTCCTGAGCGTATTGTATATGCCATTGCATTGTACAGATCACGGGTGTATTCATCACCATTGGTGAAGTATGACTCCAGTCTGCTGTCTATCAGTTTCCTCTTATCAGCAATACGGGAGGGAAAATCATTCATTCTCTTCTTCCTTCAGCACATTCCTTATCTTCTCTTCATAATTGCCGATGATCTTCTCGCATTCCTTGATAAGTGTTATGCCCTTCTCATACATCTTGATTGAATCATCAAGGTCTGTTTCCTCTGCTTCCAGTTTCTTGACAATGCCCTCTATCTCTTCAATTTTCTTTTCAAGCTTTGTTTCCATTTTTATTCTCCTTGCCCATGACTTCTGCAGGCACACGGCCGTCTTTCATCCTTATCTCAATGTTCTCTCCGGCTGTTATATTCCTGCAGCTGTTAATTATATCATTATCAGCATTATAAACAATACTATATCCCTTTTCAAGTATACTGACAGGACTGAGGTTCTTCAATGACACCTTGTTATTTTCTATCACTGCCTTGTAATTATTTATCTTCATCTCTATTAGATGATCCATATCCTTCTTCATTGCACTGAGTTCATTCCTCATCTTCTCATACTTCTCTACAGGCGAGAGCTTTATCATTCTTCTGTAGAGGGTATTGACAAAGTCCTTTCTCCGGGACAACTTGTCTGTCACAGTATTGCCCATCCTTTCTGCCATCATGTCAAAGTACTGCTTCCTCATATTGATCCTGTCTGATGCATTCCTGTAGAAGCGGTTCTTCAATGCATCAACAGCCGTTTTCCGGGCTTCTGTGCAGTCCATAAGCATCTTTCTCAATTTATTTCTGTCCTCACTTAACATATTCAATATCTCTTTCTTATCCTTCACTGCAATCTCTGCTGCTGCTGATGGTGTCGGAGCCCTTCTGTCAGCAACAAAATCACATATAGTAAAATCCGTCTCATGCCCCACAGCAGAGATAACAGGTACATCCGATCTGCTCACAGCATAGGCAAGTTCCTCATTATTGAATTCCCACAGATCCTCAAGTGAGCCGCCGCCCCTGCCTATGATTATCACATCTGCTGTTTCCTTGCTGTTGAAGTATTCAATGCCTTTCATCAATGATTTATGGGCATTATCACCCTGCACCTTTGCAGGATAGAGCATTTTTCTGACATATGGAGCCCTCCTTGTGAGAACATGGTCAATGTCCTCAATAACAGAACCTGTGGAACTCGTTATAATGCCGACTGAAAGAGGGTATTGTGGAAGGGGCTTCTTTCTCTCTTCACTGAATAGGCCCTCTTTCTCCAGTTTCTTCTTCAGCAGAAGGAATTTCCTGTACAATGCTCCTTCCCCGGAAAGCTCTATGTCTGTTGCTATTATCTGATACTGGCCATACGGGGGATATACATCTATTCTGCCTGTAATAATAACAGCATCCCCGTCTTTTACTGTCTCTTTCAGTTTATTGCGCGCATTGAACATCACGCCTTTGAGTAATGCATTGTCATCCTTAATGGAGAAATAGAGGTGTCCTGATGAGTGGAGTTTATAATTGGATACCTCACCTGCAATTCGCAGAACCTGAGGCAGGCTGCTTTTGAGTGTATCCTTGATGAAATATGTAATGCTGCTTACACTGTAAACCTTATCATCCATAGATCTCTTTTAGTTTGACTAAATTGCTGAACAGTGTTGCGGCTGTAACAGGCCCCACACCGCCCGGTACAGGAGTGTAGAATGAGGCAAGTCCATAACACTGAGGGGCAATGTCCCCGCAGAGTTTGCCGTCTTTGTAATTGATGCCCACATCAATGAGCACCGGCCTCCCTGATGATATATGCTCTCTCCTCAGAAATCCCGGTTTTCCTATTGCAGCAATTATTATATCAGCCCCGCGCGTCTCTTCCTCCAAATTACGGGTTCGGCTGTGAGTCAGTGTTACTGTTGCATGATTGCCCAATTTCTTTGATACAAGCAGCAGTGAGAGCGGTTTACCGACAATCTCGCTTCTGCCTATAATAACCGCATTCTTGCCTGTAATATCCGTTTTCTGATATTTCATTATATTGATAACAGCCATTGCTGTTGACGGTGCTATTTCAAATTCATCAGTTACCAATTTGCCGTTATTGACAGGTGTGATGCAGTCAATATCCTTTTTGTGGTCAAGGATCTGAGATACTTTCTTGAAATCAATCTGCTGAGGCAATGGTTTTTCAACAATAATGCCGTCTATACCTCTGTCATTATTGAGTTCATCTACCTTACTATAGAAAGCTTCCGGCTCCGTATTACTCTCCATATGAATGATATCCAGTTCAATACCAGCTTTTGCAGACTGCTTCTTCTTTGATTTTATATATGATAGTGTTGACCGGTCATTGCCCGCATAAAGAGCAGCTATTGTAAGCTGCCTGTCCTTTGCTTTGATTGAAACATCTTTTATTATTGCAGATGCAATTGCCCTGCCGTCAATTTTTGTCATACTCAAATATCCTCTCTATCTTCTCCGTTTTCTTTGAATGCGTATTGATATGAAGCAGCACGCCGTTAAACATCGGTTTGGCACTTGCAACCTGGAGCCGCTGAGGTGCCTGATAGAGTATTCTCTTTCTGGAACTGTCACTATTGAATCCTATTACACCCTCCAGTCCCCCGGTCATGCCGGCATCAGTAATATATGCAGTGCCATTTTCAAGCACCCTGCTGTCTGCTGTCTGGACATGGGTGTGTGTTCCTATGAGGCCTGTAACCCTGCCGTCAAGATGATAGCCCATTGCCTGCTTCTCTGCTGTTGCCTCTGCATGAAAATCAACAATAATAATCCTGTTGCCCCCTTTCTCTTCAAGATAACTGTCCATTGCCCTGAAGGGGCAGTCAATAGGATTCATGAATATCCTGCCCTCAATATTTACAATGGAAATGAGGAATTGCTCATTGACATAGAAGTCTGCTGCCCCGTGTCCGGGGAGGTCAGGATGATAATTAAGCGGTCTCAGGATATTATTATTATTGATGATATTATACACATCATTGTTATTCCAGATATGATTGCCTGATGTAAACACATCAATACCCGCATTCTGCATACTCACTGCTATCTTCTGGGTTATACCGAATCCGCCTGCAAGATTCTCTCCATTGGCAATAACAAAATCAATCAGATGCTCTTCCCTCATTGACTTCAATCTGTGTTTTATGACATTCCTGCCTGTCTTGCCGACAATATCGCCTATAAACAGTATTCTTATCATTTCATCATTATTTTGCATAACTGGTAGCCCTTGTTTCCCTCACAACAGTGATCTTTATCTGTCCGGGGTATTTGAGTTCTTTCTCTATTTTCTGGGAGATCTGACTGGCAAGTTCATCTGCTTCAGCATCGGAGATCTCTTCAGGCACAACCATTACACGTATCTCTCTGCCTGCCTGAATGGCATAGCCCTTTTCAACACCATTGAATGAATTAGCAATTTCCTCAAGATTCTCCAGTCTTTCAATATATGCCTCAAGTGTCTCTCTCCTTGCTCCGGGCCTTGCTCCGGATATTGCATCAGCAGCAGCAACGAGAACTGATATGAGGGATTCTGCCTCAACATCCTCATGATGCGATTCAATGGAATTTACCACAATGGGGTCCTCACCGTATTTTCTCGCCAGTTCAGCTCCTATCTTTGTATGTGTGCCTTCCTGATTCTGGTCAACAGCCTTTCCTATATCGTGAAGGAGTCCTGCGCGTCTGCCTATATGACCATCCAGCTCAAGCTCGTCTGCCATCAGCTGTGTCAGATATGCCACTTCTTTGGCATGCTGCAGCACATTCTGACCGTATGATGTCCTGTATTTGAGTCTCCCTATCAATTTCACCAGTTCAGGATGCATGTTGGATATATTCATTTCAAGTATTGTCTCTTCACCTGTTGTCTTAATATGCTCTTTCATCTCCTGCTGCGCTTTGCCTACAACTTCCTCTATTCTCGTCGGATGTATCCTGCCGTCAGCAACAAGGCGTTCAAGGGATACTCTGGCAATCTCCCTTCTTATGGGGTCAAATCCCGAAAGTGTAACTGCTTCAGGTGTATCATCAATAATAACCTCTATTCCTGTTGCATTCTCAAAGGATTTGATATTTCTTCCTTCCCTGCCGATTATTCTGCCCTTCATCTCGTCATTGGGAAGTGATACAACAGAAACCGTGCTTTCAACTACATGATCAGTTGAGCATTTCTGAATAGCATGGGTAAGGATTTCCTTTGCCTCCTTATTGGCTTTCTGAAGTGCCTCTTCCTTGATCTTCTTTATTGTATTGGCTGCTTTGAGCTTTGCCTCTGTCTGCAGATTTTCCATTAGTTTTCTTATTGCATCATCTCTGGATAATTTGGCAATCTGCTCCAGTTTGTTATTCTCCTCCTCAATAAGATTGGACAGTCTTGCATTCTTTGCCTTGACTGTTTTCTCCTTGAGCAGTATTTGTCTCTGCCTCTTCAGTATCTCTGTTTCTTTCTTTTTGATAAGGTCATTCTTTTTCTCCAGATCATTTTCCTTTTCCCTGACCCTGTTCTCCGTTGTCTTAATATATGTTTTTTTGTCATTCACATATTTCTCAAATTTACTGTTCTCTTTGGATATCTTCTCCTTTGCTTCAAGCAAAGCTACCCTTTTGAGAGTCTCAGCTTCCTTCTGCGCATCATTAAGCAGTGACTGCGACCTCTTTTCAGCATCCTCCATTTTTCCCTGTGTAGATTTCTTGGAAATGAAATAACCTGTAAAATAACCTGCTATACCCAAAATGATAAATGTTAAGATTGCTGTTAAAATTGTGGGATTCATAACTCACTCCTTTTATATATTAAAAAACCCCGCAACACCGTGTGATTTTAATTGCTAAGCCCTTGTCTTAAAAGTGGAGATCTCCCAACTGTCTTCTGTCGTCCGCAGACTCCAATAGGACAGCTGGAGGCCAATCCCCTATAGAAAGGTGTTGGTTCAGCAATTCCTAATCAGCACGCATGCCGCAGGGAATGTTACTAATGACTCTTTCCTGTTTTCTTGAGCAGATTATCCAATTTATCCTCTACGAAATTGTTCTTTTCCTTTTCCTTGAACAATCTGTCTGTGATGTTCAATGCCGCAATGATTGCTATCCTCTCAAATTTCTCACTGCCTGCCTGCTTGGAAATAGCACTTATCTCATTGGACAGATAATCCGCGATCTTCTTTGTATATGCTTCATTCTCGTCAGACTCAATCTGAAATTGTCTTCCGAAAACTTTTATTTCAACTTTCTTTGTATCTTTACTATCACTCATATTTTTGTAACATTCCCGAATCTTCAAAGATCCGATATTCTCTGTATCAATTCCTCCAGTCGTTCAATTGCTTTATTCTCTCTCTCCTTCAATTCCTCATTCTCCTTCTTCATTGCCCTGTTCTCATTCTCCAGTTCAGCTAGTTTATTGTTCTTGCTGTTAATTATCTCTTCAAGTGTATTCATTTTTTCCAATAAATCCATTGTGTTTCCTTTTATTGATTTTAGTTTATTATCCTGCTATTGTCAAGGTTCTAAACTCCTCCGTATAATGTCGGGAAGTTCACTGCCTGTAACAAGTTCCTCGGACTCTCCCTTTATAAGGCTTGAGCCGCCCTTACTGCCGTAATTATATACATTGAGCTTCCTGCCCTCAATTTTCATGCTTGCTGCATTGAATAGGGGGATTTCATCACTGTAATAGACAGTATCGGACTGTCTTGCAACCTTGAACACATTGTACTGTCTCTTATTGAGAATTATTGTCTCCCAGTCCGTCGTATCTATCTGATGTTCCCATATGAATAGATTCGGTATGGGTGAATCAAAGATGAAATGCCCGCCCGGCGGTATGAATTTATAGGGTTGCTCTGAATTGTACTGCACTATGAAGGTGTCTATTGAATAATTGCTTTCAATATTATTGAAAGAGACAATCTTCAATGTCTCGGCAGGTGTGACATAATCCGTCTCAAGCTTTATACCGGATGCATTGATGTCAAGCACAGCAAAACGGACATGATACTCTTCATAAGGGACACTGTCACTGACATACTCAACCCACTGACCTGTTGCTGTAGGCATGGGATTGAATGGTATGCCTCTTCTCATGCCCCTGCATCCTGCAATTACAAGCAGGATAAGCAGGCTAACTCTGAGTGATCTCAACAAGTTTCTTGAATGCATCTGGCTGATGTATTGCCATCTCGGACAATTGTTTTCTGTCTAATTCAATATTTGCCTTCTTCAGTCCATTGATGAATCTTGAATAACTCGTTCCATGCTCCCTGCAGGCAATATTTATTCTTGTTATCCACAGTTTCCTGAAATCCCTTTTCTTGGCTTTTCTGTCCCTGTAGGCATACTGCATTGATTTTATTGCTGTCTGTTTGGCAATCTTATAACAATTCTTCCTCTTGCCGAAAGAACCCTTTGTTCTCTTGATCCATTTCTTTCTTCTTGCTCTTGTTGCCGGTGAATTCTTTACTCTGGGCATAACTCCTCCTTAATTGTGAAGCAGCTTCTTGATTCTTTTCTCGTCTGCTTTTGATACAATAGTAGATTGTCTCAAATTTCTCTTCCTCTTGGCGCTTTTCTTTGTGAGAATATGACGCTTGTATGCCTTATTTCTCTTTACTTTGCCGCTCCCTGTTATCTTGAATCTCTTGGCAGCAGCTTTTTTTGTCTTCAGTTTGGGCATGCTTCCTCCTGTTTGTTAATTATTGCCTGCAGGGCTGAATATCTGTGTTATCCGTCTGGATTCAAATTTCGGCTCATGATCCGGTTTTGCCACATCAGAGATTGACTCCCTGATATATGCAAGCAGATCCTTGCCGTCATCATAATGCTTCAGTTCTCTGCCCCTGTATTTTATGACAAACTTGACTTTATACTTTTTCTCAAAGAATTTCCTCGCTTTATTTATCTTGATATCAAGATCATGCTCAAAAATTCTCGGTCTTACCTGAAGTTCCTTCAATTGCTGTGAATGCTGTTTCTTCTTTGCCTTCTTCTCTCTCTTCTGCATCTCGTATTTATATTTGCCGTAATCCATGATCCTGACAACAGGCGGTCTTGCATTGGGTGCGACCTCAACAAGGTCAAGACCCGCCATTTTCGCCTGTTCCAATGCCTCTTCTATTGAAACAATACCGATCTGTTCATCATTCTCATCAACCAGCCGAACTTCACTGGCATGAATATGCCTGTTTACTCTGGTTCTTTTGTTGCTAATAATTAACCTCCTGATTAAATTAAACAAAAAAACGATGCATAATGCACCGCCTTTAACCCATCATTCTATGTGGCCTTTTTGCATGAGCTTAAGGCGAGAAGCATTACGCTTCTTCTTTATTTCTTACTCTCTACCTCGGATATGAGTCTGCCGGTTAGTTCTCCTGTCTTCATTGACCCGAGATCACCTTCACCCTTTCTCCTGACAGAGATATTCTCCTGATCCTTCTCCCTGTTGCCTATTATAAGCATATACGGGACAAGATCATTCTCTGACTGCCGTATCTTGTATCCTATCTTCTCATTCCTGTAATCCTCTTCCACACGGATACCCTCGGCTCTTAATATATTAGCGATTTTTCTTGAATAGTCAATAGTCTCATCAGTTACTGTAAGTATCCTCGCCTGAACAGGTGCGAGCCATAGCGGGAATTTGCCTGCATAATGTTCAATAAGTCCGCCGACGAATCTCTCAAGGGAACCGAGCAGAGCCCTGTGTACCATATAGACCATATGCTCCTGATTATCCTCACCCACATAGGTGACATTGAAGCGTCTGGGCAGATTGAAGTCAAACTGCACAGTGGGTCCCTGCCACTCATTGCCGATTGCATCATGGAGCTTTATATCTATCTTGGGTCCGTAGAATACTGCCTCACCGGGCATTTCCCTGAACTCAATATCCTTTTCAACAAGTATCTCTCTCAGTGTATTCTGCGCTGTCTCCCATTCTTCCATTGTCCCCGCATATTTTTCAGTGTCATCAGGGTCTATCATGGAGAGCTCCACACTGTAATTGGAATATCCGA
>JAXHVG010000004.1:0-3046 GCA_034189245.1 Caldifarciminota bacterium | reverse complement strand
CTCTCGCATTTTATCAAATATGACAAAGATGATATACTGGAAAAAGACAGTGCGTATCATCTTGTCAGCAGAGATGGTATTGTAAAGATGAATGACGGCCTGATCATAAAGGGGGGCGAGATACAGACCCTCAATCTGAGAAAGAAAATTGAGGACTATGAAAAGGGATTGACAGGGGTCAATGATGAAATCACCTTAACAGAAGAGAAATTGATAGAGAGTGAATCAGGCATAAACAAGCTCTACAGTGAAAGGGAAGACATTATAAAGGGTTTGACAGAGAAAAGATCCTCTCTTGATTTTATTGAGACACGGATCAAGGCGCTCAGTGACAGAATAGAGGCGAAGAAAGGATTAATAGAACGGTTCAAATCCATTGTACAGTCACGCAGAGATGAATTGAATGAACTGGTAAGCCGGAAGAATAATAATGAGAGGGAAATTGACAAGCTCAATGCACAGTACAGCACAAAAGAGAGTGAAGCTATTGCAGAGGAAGAGGAATTCAACAGTGTCAAGGAAGAGTATATCATATTCAATAATAGAAAGAATGAACTGGAGAAGAATCTCTCTGAGATGCAGACCGAAAGGGGGTATGTAAGAAGCGAGATAGAAGAACTCAGTGAATCCATGGAGCATTATGACAGACAGATAGAAGAGAGCGGCAGTATAATTGAAGAGAATAAAGCCCGTATTCAGGACCTGGAGAAAAGAATAGAAGAGAAACAGAAGGAACAATCCTCTGTTCAGGAAGAGCTTATTAAAATGAATCAGAGAATAAAGGCAGTGGAGGACGAGCTTGCATCAAAGGATGTCAAGTTTGATGAACTCACTGATGCTGAGGAAGAACACAGTGTAATGCTGGAGACATTGAGAGAAGAGAGGAGTGCTCTGCTTGTTGAACATGAAAAATACGCAACAGAAAAGGAACTGGCTCAGCAGGATTATGAAGAGGACTATGAGATAGATGAAGAATTGATAAGCAAGTACACCGAGAATCCCTCGGATGAACTAACCTATCTCAAAGAGAAGATGATAAGGATGGAACCCATCAATCAAATGGCATTCAGGGAATTTGAAGAGGTGACAGAACGCCTTGATGAGATGAATGAGCAGAAGGATGATATAATTAAAGCCAAGGGGAATCTGGAAAAAACAATCAATACACTGGATGCCAAAGCCAAAACAATTTTCCTTCAGTATTTTGAAACAATAAGGGACAATTTCCTACAGCTCTTCATGGATATATTCCAGACAGGCAGAGCGGACATCAAGCTCGCTGACCCCGACAATCCCCTTGAGTCAGAGATACAGATAATATTTGAGCCGAGACAGAAGAAGGTGGATAAACTGGTAATGCTCTCTGATGGTGAAAGGGCAATGATGGTTATTTGCCTGCTCTTTGCAATGTATATGGTGCGTCCGACACCAGTCTGCATAATGGATGAGATAGACGGGCCCCTTGATGATGCCAATGTGGAGAATTTTATAAAACTGCTCAAGCGGTTCAGAAGCAAGACGCAGTTTATACTGATAACTCACAATAAAAGAACAATGGAGTTCTGCGATTATCTCTTTGGTGTCACAATGGAGGAGTCCGGTGTTACCAGTATTGTATCATTAAATCTCCAAACAATTTCACAAAAATTCCTTGACAATGCAGCTCAGTAGAATAAAGAATATATTCAAGAAAGCATCCCTTCCCGTAACCGAGATATTCAATGCTGCCTTCAGGGGCGGCAAGGATGAGGATATGGATGCACTTGAGGAATTGCTCATACTGTCTGATATCAGTATGGAGACAACAAGTAAGATAATAGATGGACTCAAAAGCAGAATAAAGGACAATGTCCTGACTGATGCTGAAGAGATACAAGGTCATCTCAAAGAAACACTCTCAGGCATTCTCAAGGACCCGGTTTTTCCTGATACAGCAAATAAACCGCTGGTATTGCTTATAAGCGGGGTCAATGGTTCAGGCAAGACAACATCTATTGCCAAACTGGCTCATTATTACAATAATCAATCCATGGGCGGAATAATGCTCTCTGCATCAGATACATTCCGCGCAGCAGCTGACGAACAGCTGAAGATATGGGCTGAGAGGACAGATTGTGATATCTATATTCCGGACCGGAAAATGGAGCCTGCAGCTGTCTCATTCAATGCTTATGAGAAATCAGTCAATGAAAATTATGATATGCTCATTATTGACACTGCAGGCAGAATGCATACAAATTACAATTTGATGCAGGAGATAAATAAAATTCATAAAGTGCTGACAGGCAAATTCAGTGGAATAAATCTGTTTTCAATACTCGTTGTTGACGGTACGACAGGCAGGAATGCACTCTCGCAGGCAGAAAAGTTCTCCGAGGCAATACCGATTGATACAATGTTCCTTACAAAAATTGACGGTACTGCAAAGGGCGGTACTATTATCACTATTGCTGACAAGCTGGGCCTGCCTATTTCATTTGTGGGAGCGGGTGAAGGCAAAGGGGACATGTGGGTTTTTGACAAGGAAGAATTTATTGACGGCATTCTCTCTACTGAATAGATGGAAATAATAGAGAAAAATTCTAAAAGGAGTAGATTATTCCTTATATAATGAATATAGTGCTTATAGCAGCTTCACTGGCATCCCTCATTATACCCCGTATAGACAGTCCTCCTGATATTGACGGGCATATAGGCAAAACAGAGTGGTCTAATGCGCATAGAAGAGACAGTGTATTTATTGAGATATATCCTGATTTGGGCGATACACTGGATGAAAAGACAGTTGTCTATCTAATGAGCGACAATGAGAATTTATATATTGCAATGAGCGGGGTTCAGGATACCTCAGAGATAATTTCCATGAAGTGCATCAGGGATAATCTCAATCAGCAGGACCAGATGGGGGTTGTGATTGACCCTATGGGCAATAAACAGGAACAGTACTATATAATAATCGGTATGCCGGGAGCAATCACGGATTACCGTAAAACACTTGATAAATACGGTGTTGATTTTGATATGACATGGGACAGTGAGATTGAAT
>JAXHVG010000039.1:0-4261 GCA_034189245.1 Caldifarciminota bacterium | reverse complement strand
CTCATACTAGTTGAATATATTCCCAAACCACTGGTACCCTCAGCAACATATATATAGCCGTCATCTGAAAGTCCAATACCTTTTGCATAGTAAGCCTGAATATCATCAAATAATGAAAGGGAAAAGACAGATGATACATCTATCATCTCCAAATAACCAAATGCTGCAATGTAAAGATAATCATAGAGCTTCAATATTCTCAATGAGGAATTTCCTGTTACTATTCTATTTATAAATATCGGGGATCCGGGGTTTGATACATCATATATGGTCATGCCCGAATCACTGTCTGCAATATAGAGATAATTATTGTCTAAGCATATATCATCATTCAGATAGAGGGCAGGGATATTACCAATAAAGATAGGATTAGATTTATCATTAATATCTATAATATCAACACCTGCTGTCTGACAAGCTATGTATGCTGAGCCATTGTTCACCTGAACCTTTCTTGCACTGCCGGCGGAAATACTGTAATGCCCTATATGTTGGGGGTTATATCCGTCTGTGATATCAACTATATGCATACCATTATTGCCGTCTGCAATATAGGCATAATTATTCTTAAGAGTTATCCTTCTGGCTCCTGTGATTGAATCATTCATGACAGCTGCTGTATGTATATTGCTCGTATCACTGTAATTCAGAATAACAAAACCCCCGCTTGCATCTGCAATATATACAAAGGCACTGTCATGAGCACAATCAAGGGCTCTGTTTGTCGCATAATTGAAAATCAGGACAGGATTCACAGGGTCAGTCAAATCATAGAAATATAGACCGTCATAGCCACATGCAACAGAGGCCCTGTCATATTTTACATATGTTTCCAGAACATCTATACTGCCCCCGTCCAGTACATGCCCCTCCTCAATGATCTGTGCATCTATACCAATAAATACAATAACAGTCAGCATAATCAGTATTATGTACTGCTTCATTATATCTCCTTATATCTCAAGGATTTATTTTATATTGACAAGCTTGCCGGTAATCTCTCCATCAACAGATCTATAGAAATATACCCCTGATTCAACAGGAATATTGTATTTCATAAGATTTTTTGCAGTGAGTTTCCCGGAATAATCTATAGTACTGACAAATCTGCCGTTTAAAGCAAATACCTCCAGTTTTCCGGTGAAAGAATCGCTGTTACTGCTCATATTACTCTTCTCATTGCTTTTTATTTCATCAGCACTGAATCGGTCAAGAGCAGGTCCTGTATATTTAAAAACATGTAAGCCCTGCGATTGTGCTCCGACATAGATATATTCATCAACCCCGAATATCATTCTGGCCTGATAACTCCCATCGCAATGATATGCTATTTCCTGTGGATTATATGGATTGGACAAATCAAAGACAGAGAATCCGCCATCATTCTGTGCAACATACCCGATATCATAATCATTGATAACAATATCATGCGTTTCATCCCTTGTCGGGTAGCCGCTTATCTCATTAATATTGACAGGATCAGACAGATCAAATATCCTGAGTCCCGATGCTCCATCACAGAGATAAAGATAGCCGTCTTTTTCAAATACATCACAGGAAATATGACCTCCTGTAGGAACATTATAGACAGTTTCAGGATATTCAATGTTATTGATATCAACAACCCATAGTCCGGCTCTGATGCATGCTACATATGCATATTTATTATAAACTATTGCTGAATTGGGATGATCTATGTCCTGCATTATACGGCTTCTCAAAAATGGTTTGAAACAGGTGACATTGTATAATGATAAACCGTCATATCTGTCACATGACAGTAGAAAAGGCTTTATTTTGGTTAAAATATTAGAATCAGGTTCTGTTGAGGGCAATGCTTTTGAATTGGCGGATTTTGAATATGCACATAGTCCGTATGTATAATCATTTGTTTCTGTATGGCTGATTATATAAGGATTTGATCTGTCCTTTATTGATATAGTGGTAACACCGGGATTGCGGTCAGCGACATAAACAACATCCTTACTCTGATTGACTGATAATCTCTGAGAGTAACCGCCTTGATTGACTGTTCCCAAAATCCTCGGATTGGCAGGATCTGAAATGCTGAAAAAGTGCACACCATTTGCAGCATCACATACAATAAGCAATGTGTCAATTGCCCATATGTCAAGTATTCGGTCTACATTATCATACCATCCGCCCACATATTCACAATTATATCCATTTGAATCCAATATGCCTTTTGAGGCTCTGAAATCAAATATAGAATCTGTAAATATCTCCGAATATACATTTGCAAATACAGCTGTGAAAAGCAGAATTAGAAATCCAATTATTATTCCCTTTTTCATACGAAACCTCCTATATTTTTTTTATTATAATATAAGACTTGATTGGTGTCAACAATTTTGGAACGTTACCCTTGACTTATTAAATCCGTATTATAAAATCATCACTATGAAAAAAGAGAAACACAATAAATATACCGAGTCACGGATATCCAATTATAAAATGTATATTAAGACATACGGTTTACTGTATGTAATGAGATACGGTATGCATAAATCTTTCCCCGGTTTGATGCACTGGATATTCACTAAATTCGTGAAACGTTCTACTTTTGAATTTGATGATAACACACTTGAGGTCTTTTTCAATAAATACAGAACAACATGGGCCAATGAACGGATGATTGAGATCCCGATATTTCATTATCTTATTGAAAAATACAGAGATAAAAGGATTCTTGAAGTCGGTAATGTCCTACCCCATTATTTTGATGTGAATCATGATGTTCTTGACAAATATGAGAAAGGTGAGAATATTATAAATGAGGATATTGCACAGTATAAACCTGAAATAAATTATGACATCATAGTCAGCATTTCAACCTTTGAGCATATTGGCTATGATGAAGATCAATTAAGACCGGAAAAGATATTTGAAGTGATAGAGCATCTAAAGAACATGCTAACTACTGATGGGAAGATAATTTTCTCAATACCCATTGCATATAATCCTTATCTTGACGAATTTATTTTCAATAACCGCATTGATTTGACTGATGCACAATATTACACAAGAAACAGAAAATTTAATAAGTGGGAAAGAACAGACAGGCAGGCAGCAGCTACTGCTGATTACGGCAATCCCTATTATTGCGCAAGCACTCTTCTTATTGGCACTATAGAGAAAAATGACTAATGTGTTTTTCATTCTGGCAATGGGAAGATCCGGCACCAAATTTTTATCAAATTTGCTCAACAGATCTTCTGCTGAGGTTTCACACGAAATCATGCCCGATTTCCTCGGCTATCAATTAGCTTACCATAGTGAACATCTTTCAAATCTCTATTTCAGCAAATTCAGAAATAGGATTATTAATCAGAGAATTACTAATTCAAAAAATAATTTCTACGGAGAAGTCAATGGTTTGTTAAGACGTTCCGGTCCGAGCATCAAATTATTTTTCCCCAATGCTCCGGTTTTTCACCTTTTCAGAGATGGCAGGGATGTTGTCAGGTCTATGTATTCAAGAAAGACCTTTCGTTATTATGACCCGGGCACATATTTGGTCTATCCTGATATGGATGATCCTTATAGATATAAATGGGACAGAATGAGTCATTTTGAGAAACTTTGCTGGTATTGGGCAAAGGATAATGAATGTCTGAGAAAGATAACAAAGAATAGATTACAATTTGAAAGCATTGTGAATAATTATGATTATTTCAAAGAAAATCTGCTGGACAAACTGGATATCCGGATGGAAAGAGATATCTGGGAGGAAATTACATCAACACCCAAAAACATTACAAGGAATTTCAGAATCCCCCACTGGACTGAATGGCCTGTGAAGTATAAAGAATCATTCAACAATATATGCGCTCATGAGATGGCTAATCTCGGTTATGATCTCTCCGATTTTTAATAATCCGTTTTTCTACAATAAATATTATTATCAATGCCACTATACCGAGTATTGAAAGGATAAGAGCTATTATCTGAAGGCTGCTATTGTATTTCATGATGATTGTATGCGTACCCTCTTTAACTGCAACTGACCGGAAAATACCATTGGCGCGTATCAGTGTTTTACTATTGCCATCCACAGTTACATCCCAGGGCTTATAGAATTGATCTCCGACAATTACAAGGCAGTTTTGATTGGCAGTAATTTCAAATGCAATACGGTTGGGAGTATACTCAATATCATCTATACTGTATTGAAATCCTGAATCGGGTGCAATATTGATTTCAAAATCCTTCTCTACTACAGCTGAATGCTTTTTATCAA
>JAXHVG010000038.1:0-3239 GCA_034189245.1 Caldifarciminota bacterium | reverse complement strand
GAGCAATCGGGCAATTTCATACCCCGCGGTATTGCATTGGATCCGATTGACAAGAAGAAGAAATGGAAATTCAAGGCAACAGTGAAAAAGGGTGACAGTGTCACAGGCGGAGATGAGATAGGAGAGATCAGGGAGACAACACTTGTCAATCACAAGATAATGGTGCCCCCCGGTATTGAGGGAGAGATAATATCCATCAAATCAGGTGAATTCAATGTTGAGGAAACTGTTGCTGTTGTCAAGACAGAAGAGGGCAAAGAGAATATACAGATGATGCAGAGATGGCCTGTGAGAAAACCGAGGCCGTACAGGAAGAAGCTCCCGCCCGAGATACCGCTCTTTACAGGGCAGAGGGTCGTGGATATGATATTCCCCCTTTCAAAGGGCGGAACAGCATGCGTTCCGGGACCATTCGGTTCAGGTAAAACAGTCATACAGCATCAGCTTGCCAAATGGGCGGATGCTGAGATCATTGTCTATATAGGATGCGGGGAAAGGGGCAATGAAATGACGGATGTGCTTCTGGAATTCCCCGAACTGATTGACCCCAAGTCAGGCGAACCCCTCATGAAGAGGACTGTCCTGATTGCCAATACATCCAATATGCCTGTTGCAGCGCGTGAGGCATCTGTCTATACGGGCATTACAATTGCCGAGTATTTCAGGGACATGGGATACTCTGTAGCCCTTATGGCTGATTCCACATCAAGATGGGCTGAGGCAATGAGGGAGATATCGGGGCGTCTTGAGGAGATGCCCGGTGAAGAGGGCTATCCCGCATATCTCGGAGCAAGAATAGCATCATTCTATGAGAGGGCAGGAAGGGTGTCCACACTCTCATCAGATGAAAACGAAGGTGCTCTATCTGTAATAGGTGCTGTATCACCTCCGGGCGGAGACCTCTCAGACCCTGTTGTTCAGGCAACACTGAGGGTTGTCAAGGTCTTCTGGGCACTGGAGGCAGAACTTGCCTACAGGAGGCATTTCCCCGCAATTTCATGGCTCAATTCATATTCACTCTATATTGACAATATCAGGGATTATGTGAAAGAGCATGTTGCAGAGGATTTCTTTGATCTCCAGGGCCGCACAATGAAGATACTTGAAGAGGAATCAGAGCTGGAGGAAATAGTCCGGCTAGTAGGCGTGGATTCACT
This sequence comes from Caldifarciminota bacterium, assembly GCA_034189245.1. Taxonomy (GTDB): domain Bacteria; phylum Hydrothermota; class 32-111; order 32-111; family 32-111; genus JAXHVG01. The sequence continues at coordinate 2,082 of JAXHVG010000038.1, read as the reverse complement.
ATCAGGCAATGACAGGCTCATACTGCTCACAGCAAAGATGTACAGGGAGGATTTCCTCCATCAGAATGCATTCCATGAAATAGACACATATTCCTCAATTGAAAAACAGTATAAGATGATGAGTGTCATTGATTATTTCTATGAAAGGGCAAAGGAATACCTGCAGAAGGGTGTTGATATTGAGGATATTGAAAACATGAAGGTCAGGGACAATATTGCGCGAATGAGATATATAGAGCAGGAGAATATAGAGGAGATAGACAAGATAAAGGATAAGATAGAGGATGAATTCAAATCCCTATTAAAGAAACAAACGGGGGATGACAATGCTTAAAGAATATAAAAGTGTTATAAACATATCCGGACCACTCATGCTCATAGAGGGAGTTGAGGGTGTCAAATATGAGGAAATCGTTGAAATATCACTGCCTGACGGTTCAAAGAGGACAGGCCAAGTGCTTGAGGTGAACAGGGACAAAGCACTCATCCAGGTCTTTGAAGGAACAACTGGCATTGATGTTGACAGGACAAAAGTCAAATTCCTCGGCAAGGGCATTGAACTGAATCTCTCGGAGGATATGCTCGGCAAGGTCTTCACAGGCCTTGGAAAACCCAAAACAGAAGATGACAGGATAATCCCGGAGATGAGCCGTGATATCAATGGTTCACCGATCAATCCATTTGCGCGGAATTATCCCAATGAATTCATACAGACAGGCATATCATCCATTGACGGACTCAATACACTGGTCAGGGGACAAAAATTACCCATATTCTCAGGCTCGGGTCTGCCGCACAACAGAATGGCTGCACAGATTGCCAGACAGGCAGCTGTTCTCAAGTCAGAGGAGTCCTTTGCTGTTGTATTCGGTGCAATGGGCATTACATTTGAGGAATCACAGTTCTTCATCAATGATTTCAAGAAGACAGGTGCAATAAACAGGTCTGTATTATTCCTCAATCTTGCCGATGACCCGGCAATTGAAAGAATAGCTACACCGCGTGTTGCACTGACATGTGCAGAGTATCTTGCATTTGAGAAAGGCATACATGTGCTCGTCATACTGACGGATATTACCAATTACTGTGAAGCACTCAGAGAGGTATCTGCTGCAAGGAAGGAAATCCCCGGAAGAAGGGGCTATCCCGGATATCTCTATACAGACCTTTCAACAATTTACGAGAGGGCAGGCAGAATAAAGGAGAAGGAAGGGTCAATAACAATGATACCTATTCTCACAATGCCTGAGGATGACAAAACACATCCCATACCCGATCTTACGGGCTATATTACTGAGGGGCAGATAATCCTATCACGGTCACTGCACAAAAAGAGAATATCGCCTCCTGCTGACGTGCTGCCGTCACTCTCCCGTCTCAAGGACAAGGGCATTGGTGCAGGCAAGACAAGGGAGGATCATGCTGACCTGTTCAATCAGCTCTATGCTGCTTATGCCCATGGCAAAGAGGCAGAAGAACTGGCTGTTATACTGGGTGAGGCTGCTCTTTCCGATATGGATAAACTGTATCTGCAATTTGCAGAGAATTTTGAGGAGCAGTATATTTCCCAGGGTGAATACGAGAACAGAGCTATTGAAGAGACACTGGACCTCGGATGGAAATTGCTCTCTATATTCCCCAAAGGCGAGCTCAAGAGGGTGCGCGATGAGTTTATTGAGAAATACTATATGAAGGCAAAGGGCGAGACCTCCCAAACAGAAGAGGATAAAGAGGAAGAAGTGTCCGGCAAAGAGAATAATGAGGATAGAGGGCAGGTAGAGGAAAAAGAGGAGAAAGAGGAGAAAGAGGAGAAAGAGGAAGAGTCCCCTGAAGAGGAAAAGGGAAAAGACAAAAACAGGGATAAATAATGATACAGCAGAATGTCAATGCAACAAGAATGGAGCTTCTTAATCAGAAGAAGCGCCTTAAACTGGCAAAGAGGGGTCACAAACTCCTCAAGGACAAGCAGGATGAATTGATGAGGCAAATGATGCTCCTCATAGATGAGGTCAGGGAGCTGAGGGTAAGCATTGAAGAGGAGTTTCAGTCCATACTCTCGGGATTTGTGCTTGCAAAGGCGGA
>JAXHVG010000037.1:0-4724 GCA_034189245.1 Caldifarciminota bacterium | reverse complement strand
TCAGTGTTTTGCTGACAGTTATATCATGTTCACTGCTGCCGAATTTCTCTTTATTGCCTGCTACTGCCATTATCCTGAAAGTTGTCAGATTGTCAGGGAGTTTTATTGCTGCTGTAGCCCTGCCGTTCTCATCTGTTTCCAAAATACCGTTATAATGAACTAGTGAAAGGAATTCAGCTCTGAAACGCTCATCTGCACCGCCTCCGCCCCGATTTTCACCCTTCTCACTGTAATTCCTCTCGCCAATGACATCACCTGCATTGGTGAACATTGCAACAGAATTCGCCCTGTTCTTATAGAAGTATGATAAAGGGTCCGGTGTTTGGTAACCTATGAGGTTCAGTACACCGAGATCCACTACTGCAAGGGAGAGTTCTGTCTTTTCACCAATTCCCTTATTATTCCTTACATCTATATCAATATGCACAGAATCCTGCGGTTCATACTGTTTTGCTTCTGTTTTAAGGGAAACAAACAATTTTTTGGATTCACTGTTTACATTGAGAGTGCAGTAACCCACGCCGTACTTCGGTTTTCCCAGATCTATGCTGTCCTTTTCTGTAAATGCCTTTTCTCTGCCCTTATATATAAATGCAGAAACATATATATTGGGGAAATATTCCTCCTTTATAGGAATTTTCAGTACCTCTACTGTGGAATTTATGTCCATATTGTATGTTTCAATGATATCCTCGCGCTCCAGGGTAATGAATGCCCTGCAACCTGTAATCGGTGATTTGATAAGTATTTTGGCAGTATCACCTGCAATATAATCAGAACTGCCCTTATCCGGAATAAGCTCTATGTAATTATCATTACGCATACGCCAATATGCATTTCCTGTACCGACCTTATAGAAATTGCATGATGTCTTATATCTATGTTCTTTGTATTCAAATTCTGCATAAATTGTATAATTGCCGCTCTGCAGATCTTTTTCTCCTCTATATATATACTCACCATTGCTTGTCCCGACTGTCTTTCTCATCATTGTATCTACAACTATTTCATATTCCCAGTACAGACGGCCGCCTGTGCCGGATTTCTGCACAGAGTAATACGAGGTTCTTGTGAGTGTCAGTTTAATACTGCTTATATTCTGCTTATTGCCGTCTATGTCAGTACATACAAGCGATACTATCGGTTGTTCCTCACTTGAATAGAAATATCTTGATGCATTAATGCCGAGATATCTGTTTACAGGATGGTACATGATATTGCATGTTTGTGTAATTTCCTGGCCAGACATGGATTTAACGCGAGCTTTGTATAAGAGCCGCGCTGTTGTTGTTATACCCTTCATATCAGGTATTTCACCTATGTCATAGTATCCGTTCTCATCTATTATGCCCCATCCTGAGAGTAATTGTCTTGTGTGGAAATGATTCCCCCCTGTAAATGTATACGCATTGAATCCTGAGGGCCTGAATGATTGCGGTGATGCTGTAATAGACCAGAATACAGTGTCGCCATTCATGGGAGCACCATACATATAGCGTGCGTTTACAGACACAAGTGTTGTATCACTGCCTTCAATATACTGTTTTGCACTGCTCATATTGACTGTAAATTCAAGCGGTTTGAATTCCTCTACCCTGAAATAATTATATTGAATTGCCCATTTTGTCACCTTTATCTTTGCATAGTATTGCCCTGTAGGTGCATTTTCAGGTATATTGACTTTCAGCACTGCATTACCGTACTTATTGAGTGTTAATGTTTTCTTGAGTATCTCTTCTTCCCTTGAGTTATACACATGTATTTCTGCTTCCTTGTAATAGCCTGTTTCCAGACCCTTGTCAGATAGATACCTGTGCATAATCTTTATATATGCCGTTTCTCCCGGCTTATAGAGTCCTCTGTCATTATACGCAAACAACATTGTCCTGTAATACATTTCTCTCCTATTACTGAGAAAATTCGGAGGGAAATATGCGTTCTTGTGTTTCCGGTCATTTTCCCCTGTCAGTATAATTCCCCCTCTGTCATCCCCCTTACTGTAGTAGACAGGATTCCAGGGACCGAAACCGTTTGTTATTGCACTGGTATTACATGGGAATGACAGCTGACATAAACCATTATTATCTGTTTTACCCCTATGTTGTTTGAACATAATATCAGCATCCTTCAATGGCTCACCTGTTTTCAGATCATATACAAGAACAAGCATGCCTGCGGGGCTGAGTTTTGCCATCATTGCTGCATTACTGAGATACACATAGTAATTATCATTTGTTTTACTCCCATGTTTCATCATATAGATACCTGGTTCATTATTGACGAGTTTCCCGAATTCAAGCGGTACTGTCTGATATACATTCCTCTCTGTATTGCATTGCACCTTCCCCTCATATATGTATCTGTCTCTGTAAATATCTTTTACATCCCTAATGAATACAGACACACTGTCATTATTTACAGTATATATGGGTATACGTCTGCTGAGATAATATTCCAGCAGTATACTGTAACCGGGTATAGACATATGCGGGTTGTAATCATCTGTTCTGAATGTGAATCTGAATTCCCTTGTCATCTCATTGCCATTATAATCTGTGTATGCTTCGGGGAATATCACAGTATAATCCATGGCTGCTTTCAGATTTGTGCTGATATTGTAATTGTTATCTCCTTTGTAATACTTATGTATGTATTTGTTCTCTACAGTATCGCTATTCTCATCAATTATGTAGAAATCCCTGTTATTTCTATTGATGGGATTGGTAAATTGTACAAAGATATAATCATTGGGATTCACAAGTTTCTTTGGATATGATATCAGTTCAAATTCCCTGTCAGTGACAATATTAAAGGATATATCATTCTCCATTCCGCAATCACCGTAATCGGATTGAATATCCTTATCAATAAATATCTTATGTAATTGTTTTCTCTTTAATCTCTTAGGGAATTCAACAGCCACAATATCCGGCGTATTGGGCATCACATAGGTATTTATGCTCACAGATTTGTTGTTCTTGTCCTTTACAGATATCTTATCATTTAATGATGATTCCTTCACCGGATAATTGAATTTCATATATACTGTGTGCTTTGAAGGAAAGGCATTGCTAATCACTTTTTTGCTTGTATTGGAATCTACATACGTGCCTATATATCTGAACCCTTTATTGATAAATGAGAATGTATAATCTTTCTTCAATACATATGTTTTGTCATAGGATGCAGTACCTTTCTTTACAGTAACAGTATACTGTATATTGATGTCCATCTTACCTATCGGAGTGAATTCAACTATACGCGTACCCTTCCAATGATATATACCCCTTATTGCCGGCTCTATGCTTATAATTGTACTTGTATCACTCTTGAGCTGCCCGGATAGCGGTATCATATCCCTATCAAACATTATGACAATAGCGGGGTTATCTGCATACACCCTGCCCTGCGGTTTTGTTGATACAATATTAAGATTTCTCTCATCACCATACATTTCAAGTGAATCTTCCTCAACCCTGCCAGTAGGTGCAGGTACATTTGAGATTTGCTCACCTGTTTGTTCTTGCTTGGTTTCCCTGCTGCATGAAATCATTGCTGTGATGACGAATATAAAGATAATTACTAATAAATATTTTCTCATATCTCCTCCATTATTTTATTATCTCCTTACCCTTAACAGATATATTATTATGAGGATATTTCTCTTGCAATTCTCTGGTTATTTTTCTAATGATTTCATCTTTCAAACTATTCCCCTTTGAGTTTCATCTAATTATACAATAATGAATATGTACTGTCAATTGAAAGGATGTTTTATCGCTTGGGAAAATAGCCCTGTAAATCCTGAAAGACACCTCTATTATATCTTATTTGATATAATATCTATCATTTTTCATTTTACTATATCAAATTTGATATAATTTGACCGATTTTATATCTTATTTGATATAATTACTTATATTAATCTTGACATTATATCAAGTTTGATATATATTATGTCTATGGAATTACGATTATTATTCAAAAAACTGAGAAAAGAGGCCGGATTGACGCAAAAAGAACTGGCAGCCCATTCGGGAGTCAGCCTCCGGTTTATAAGGGATGTTGAACAGGGCAAGAAGTCAATGAGGATGGATAAGGTCAATCAGGTGCTTAAACTCTTTGGATACCGTCTGGAAGGAGTGAAAGATGAAAACAAACAGGAGAGGTGAAGTTTATTTCAACAATGATTATGCCGGATTTGTAATGGAAACTTCAGACGGATATCTGTTTGAATATGACCGGGAATACATGAAGAAAGGTATTCCCATATCCGTATCCCTGCCATTTACACAGCGAACACATGAATCGGAACATCTGCATGTATTCTTTCAGTCACTGCTGCCTGAAGGCTGGTATAAGGCAATTATCAGCAAGAAACTCAAGATTGATGAAAATGATGACTTTGGGTTTCTTCTGAAGTCATGCAGTGATACCATAGGAGCAGTGTCAATCAGGGAGTCAGATGAATAACAGATACTGCATTGCCTGCGGAGAAGCACTTGAGGCCAATAATGAACAGATGCATGCCCGCTGCATCAGGGAATTGTTCGGAAGCAGTGAGATTCCCGCATTGGACATTGAGCCTGCCGGTATTTCCGGAGCAGGCCAGAAGATGGCAGGGCATCTGTCTATATCGGGTGTACAGCCGAAACTCTCCCTTAAAGTTCAAGGGAATAAATTAATCACCACAGAAACAGGCGGTCAGTACATTCTCAAGCCGC
>JAXHVG010000036.1:0-8112 GCA_034189245.1 Caldifarciminota bacterium | reverse complement strand
TTCGCCTCTTCAATCCTGTGAATGTATTTTTTGAGTGATTTCTTGTCAGAAAAAGCAGTTCCGTAAATCCTTGAGAGCATTGAATTGTGCTCATCACCTCTCCAGTATGCGCCTGCAGTATGGAGAAGCTTCACTGCCTTTATATAACCTGTTGAGGGTATATGCGGCCCCCTGCATAGATCAAAAAAGTCATTGTTCTTATATACGGATATATTGCCTTCCATATCTTCAAGGAGTTCCATCTTATATGTCTCATTATTCTCTTTGAGCAGTTCCCTTGCTTCTTCCCTGCTCAATTCCTCTCTTTCAAATGGAATGTCCTCTTTTATTATTTTCTTCATCTCTTTTTCAATACTCTTGAGCTGCTCGTCACTGAATGGTTCATCAGTGTCAAAATCATAGTAGAATCCGTCTTCAATTGCAGGCCCGATACCGAGTTTTGTCTTGGGAAAGAGTCTCTTCACTGCCATTGCCAGAATATGTGAAGCAGAATGTCTGTATATATCCCTGCCCATGTCACTCTCAAAATCAATTAATTCTACGTCATCACCCTCTGAGGGCATATATGTCAAATCCCTGGAATTGCCCTCTATTTCAAGTGCAAAGTATTTCATGCCCTGTTTGACATCCTTGTGTTCATTGAGAAAATCAAGGACAGATCGTCCATCTTTGATTTGGTATTCATTGCCATTGATTGTGATTTGCATAATTATCCCGTAGAAATTGGGCGGTATTGGAGTTGAACCAATGACCTCTTGCATGTCAAGCAAGCACTCTAACCAACTGAGCTAACCGCCCTGATTATAATGGCGTCTCCAACGGGATTTGAACCCGTGTCGCAGCCTTGAAAGAGCTGAGTCCTAGACCCCTAGACGATGGAGACACTTAATTATTTTTATGTGTTTTAAAGTACAGTTTTCTGAACGCTTCATTTTCAACAAGTGCGTCACTGATAAGGAAATAGTTCTCCACTTCCTTGTTTGTCTTAGCAAGACGTTCAGCAATGATCTCTGCCAGATTGAAGAGAAATTTCGCTGCCAGAATTCCATTTTGATTAACAATATTGATAATTGTCTCTCTGTCAATAGATAAAATCCTGCTTTCTTCAATGGTCTTGATACTGGCAGAACGCTTATCTTTCCTCAGTATAGCCATTTCACCGAAAAAATCACCTTTTGAGAGCTGTGCAAGGTCAATTTCCTTGCCTTTTCTCTCAAAATAGACCTGTACAGTCCCCTCTTCAATGAGATACATACTGTCCGGCTTATCACCTTCAGTGAATATTATCTCCCCTGAGGGATATGTCTCTGCCTCCATATGACTGAGAAAAATCTCTTTTTCATCCTCTTCAAACAGTGTAAAGAGCCTTGTTTCCATAATAACCTCTTTATAAAATGAGCCGTACAGGATTTGAACCTGTGACCCTCTGATTAAAAGTCAGATGCTCTACCAACTGAGCTAACGGCCCATCTGTATTTTGGATTTCACATTATAAGAATATTGAAGTTAAAGTCAAGTGCAAGATGTCTGTTTGTAATTCCCAATAAAAAGATGTCATATATTAATGTAAAATAATCCTATATTACTCAAGAACAAAGTGAATGAAGATTATATGTTTTAAGCAAGAGATATCTTCCCCAAAACAGCTCATTGCAATGGTGGATCAGATATTATTATTACTCATCCATACTTATAGATGTAACTTTAGATACGACTCACATTTTACCTGATATAAAGGATCTTCAATATATTATTATATAGTGCTGACTTGAAGTTGAGATAATATACACCTGAATTCAGATTGTCCGGCAGTTTTTCTGTGTATATACCCTTCTGAGCATATCCGCTGTAAACCTGTTTTACCTGCCTCCCTGTTATATCAAAGAGAGTGAGGTTAATTTGAGACGGTGTCTTTAATGAAAAACTGATATCACCGGAACTCATATCATAATAAATATCTGTCTCAGTGTCCTTATTATTACAGGTAATACCGCTTGGGGAGAATGAACCCCTAAGCACAGCCCTGCCCTTTACAGGTGTATCTTCTGTGTATATCTTGATATGTTCTCTTGAAGGGACTATTGTATCACCTACTGCAATCGTAGGAATACCTGACGAGTCACTGAGTTCCACTGTGCACTGAGTGCTGTCTGCACTCCAACTGCAGTTTTTAATACTGCCTGTCATATCCTTCCATGTGTGACCGCTGCTCAGTGTAAATATGCTATCTATATTGGTGCTGTTTATTAAAGGCACATTACTCCTGTTACTGAAATACAGTACTGCATAGTCATCATTGTCTATACCTGCTTCCAGTATGCTGTCGCCTTCATAGGCAACTACTGAATCAATATAGAGTACAACTGATGAATCCTCAAATATGAGGGTCTGATCATCTCCAATATCATCACCATTGCCTGAAAACACTATTTCATCATATCCATTGCCATTGAAGTCATGACATCTCACATGGGACTGTATCATTCCGAAATTGTCATGCCTGTAATAGAACTTCTGCTCAAATGTATTGTCTGACAGTATGTCAAATACATAGAGGTCTATGCCTGCACTGATAACCATCTCATACTCGCCGTCACCATCCGTGTCCCCCCAGGACATATCGCTGCCGAATACATAGTCATTGTCTGTCGGCACCTCAAAGGTCTGGGTCCATATTGTATCCCAGTAACTGACACTGTCATACTCTATTATCCTGAATGTATAGGTGGTAGGCCATGCCTTAGCTTTATTTGTTAATATCTCATTTTTACCGTCCCTGTCAATATCAGGCAGTATTATGTAATTATCGGGAAGATTGGTTGTATAACTCTCCTTATTTACTACTGTAAATGAGTCCTGCATACTGTCAACTGATTCAAGCCAGTAGGTTGAACCGTGAACAGCAATGATTATGTCACAGTAATTGTCACTGTCAAAATCACCTGCTGTCATCCTGCTTGTAAAACTGTCCTCCAAGAATGTATTGTTTATCCTGTAGTCATTGTCACCAACAGGGGAGTAGTAATACCAGCCCCTATTTGTAGTATTGGATGAGAGCCACGGTATGCCAGAACCGTATATACGGTCAATGGAATCCCCCTTCATCATTGTGCTGACATTGGGAGTCTTTATACCATCATATACACTGTCACATATCCATGTGATTGAATCGGGGTATAAAAAACTGTCTGCCTGCTCCATTGTTGATACATATATGGTATCTGTACTGTCTCTTTTTATTACCAGCAGTTCACCCAGCCCGTCACTGTCAAAATCACCGAATCCTGCAGGAAAACCCACATCCTTGTAATCCCTCCTCATTATGAATGAATCACCGGGCATTGCATGCTCAAATATGAATATATGCCTCTCTGTATATGAGCCATTATTGAATTGATGATGACAGGTGAATTCATAATTGCTGTCATTGTCACAATCAAATATATGGGGTCCTATCTCTCTAAATCCTGCGCTATTACCGTAATTGATTGAGGAGGTGATGACATACTCATCACCCCCTGCAATCATAATTGCAGCAAGCATTAATAATACAATGTATGCCTTCTGCTTATTCATATTACCTCATATGGAAGAGTTTCCGGGTTAATGTTTTTTCTCCTGCTGCCATTCTGACAAAATAGATGCCTGAACTGAGTTTGTCTTCAATATGCAGTGTATTTTTACCTTGCTTGGCATATCCGCTGTAAACCTGCTTCACCTGCCTGCCTGTTATGTCAAAGAGTGTAATTGAAACATGCTCTGATGAAGGTACTGTGTAATAAATCACTTTACTCCCTGATAAAAAATTTACTCTCAAGGAATAGTCATACTGCATATTATCTATTTTGTTTACTGTATTGAATGCATAATATGAACTGCCTGATGTCTGCGTCTCTTCTTCAAACACCTCATACTCAAATATCCTTATATTGGCTTCTCTATTAGGATTACCCTTTAATCTGTCAATGGACGCTGTAATAACCCTGTCACTATACACTCCCTGCGGTACAGTGTAGGTCTTTACAATATCCTTCTGAGGAGAACCGTATATTACATCCAGTACTTCATTGTCAACTGCAATAATTTGGGGTCTTCTCGGGGAATTCTCCGACACTGTTATTTCAATTTCATATCTCTTCTTGGGATTCAGACCAGGTGCTGTGTATGAAAGACGCTCTGCAGGCGGATTGCCATTGATATAATCATACAGCACACTTTCTGAAATGGTCTGGGTATCAGTGGGTATTGCTTTGAAGAGAGGTGAATCATAAATAGGATCATCCTCCATTGAAGTAATTACTCGTATATCCGTTTTTATTACATAGGGTTCAGTATTGGTGTCCGGTGCTTCCTCTGTGAAAATACATTTATAATAGTGCATCCAACCCAAATGAGTTTCTTTCTGCATGATATTGAGTTTGGGATTGTATTTCCTGTAAGGTGATGAATACTGCCATATCAGACTGTCTTCATTCCATATACACACAATATCCGCTGAACTCCTGCGGTCTATGCCTGAATAGACATTACCCTCATATACATCCGGATATATCATATTCTCCCAATTGTCGGGGCTGATCTTCTCCGGTGCCTGCAGAGCACCTTCAATAATATCCCGTTTCCACAATTCAGTAACACTAGGGATTATCTCCTTTTCCCAGAGCAGTGTGGTTTTGTTACCGTAAACACCTGCATTGATATTGCCTGATAACTCATTGTTTATAGAGAATAATGTAAATTTACTCTCTTTATCCATCATCTTACTCTGATAATATCCGCTTGTATCAAGGAAGCCGACAAGTGGGTATATTGCTCCTTCACTTATATAATAGGAAGCAATTGGTGAAGCAGATGCAAAAAGCCATGGGTTCTCGGGGTCTCCTGAAGCAGGTATCAATGTATCTACTGTAATACTGCTCATATCACTGCTGAAATCATAATAGAGCAAATCCCCCACATCAGAATATAAAGTTCTGTATGAAATAACACTGCCGAGTATATGGTCATTATTTGGATTGCCCTGAATAACCGGTTCTGAATAACATATTACCTGGGGGTCGCTCAATGAATCAACTCCACTGAAGGGAGAATGCACTGTGCCGTATTTCACAGAAGTATGATAAGACCATGTAATAAATACACCATTATCAATTTCCGATAATGCAGGATTGTAACCTCTGCCTATTTTCTGTAATTCCCAAATATCTTTTGAGTTCATTGAACCCTTTCCTACAATAATACTGTCACCATCACTGTATGCCATATATATGATATCACTGTTGATGAGTCTTATCAAGTTGTTCTGATTGTTCTTACCCAGAGCAGTATTAATATTACTCCATAGATACGGCTTGATATCACCTTTATAATCACTGAAATCCCATTCAGGATAATAGATATTATAGGTACTGTTAATATACACCTTGATATCTTTTGTATTGTCAATGTAAGAGGGGAATTTTGCTATACCATATTGATCTGTGAATGCTTCTCTATAGATATTATCTTTATTTGTTAATATCACCTGGGCATTTTCAATCCCCGGTTTTATCGCATCAGGCTCAATCCCATAATCAGGGAATTTATATACCTTCACAATCAATGAATCATTCTCAAAAACCGGCTCATTATTATAATAATAAGCATAAACCGGTCTATTTCTAACCTTACACTCACCTTCATACGGTAAATAGTTCTGACCGGTTACTGTAATATATATAGTTGATTGATTAGCTAAACGGCTGAATATATATTTATAATTTCCATCAATATCTGTGTATCCCCTTTTATAATTTAGTGTATCTCCGGTGGAATCATTTACAATAAAGCCGCAGACAAAAGCACTGTCAACCGGGTCCCCATTATTATCAGTAACAGAGATGTCAAGATTGGAATAACCGAATCCCATCATTTCATTGTGTTCAACATTAAAAACAAAAGGACCGTCATTATAAATGGGAAGTTCGGGGTCACCAAATAGATTCCAGGCATAATTAATGTGGTATCCTGCATAATTATCTTTGATATAGTGATATATTTCACCTAATGAGATCTTTTTATTACTATTATAATTAGTCAAATATTCAATAAACTTTCCGGTTTGATAAAATGAACCGGAAAGACCATTAGCCATAGGATTAGACCATCCATATCTGTAATTCATAAGTGTTGCTATTACTGCGCCTCTACCTCCTGCAATCTCATGCATCAGATGCTCGGCAAGACAATCATAATCATAGGCAGCAGTCCAGCATGCCGGACTGACAAAAATACTGTAATGGCTTGTGGTATCATTGTAGAGATTTGCAAAATCGGATATTGTTATACCATTGGGGTTGCTGACGAATTTATTTATCCATCCGTGAGTAAAGAAAGTAATTAAACCGGCTCCATTCTCCATATTTTCAATAATATCTACCTTTGAGTAATTACCCTCATATGTGAAGTATTTGTTCAAATTATATGAAGGATTAATATAATCCTGCATTAGCATATTTGTGTAATTTACATATTCATCTTCTGAAACAACAATCATTTCTTTTGCAATATTGGTAGGATAATTTTTCTCATAATCCAGCACATTTTGAATATAATGGATTACATCCATTGAGTCCTCTGCAAGTAATCTGCCCACATACACATCAGAGAAAGGGTCCATCTCATTATGATCATCAGATTCCTCTCCATATACACCATCTCTATCATCATCCCAAGTGCCGTCAAGATTGGAATAATACATATCAGCAGCAATAATATGTTCATCAGAATAATTATCAACATAATCATAATAGTTATACTCAACATCTCTTCTATCAGTGAACCATCCTATATTTTCCGAATAAGGTGATACAGCACCATCATCAGTATATTCAATGTCGCCATCAGCCTGCCCAATAATAAAGAAATACCTGCATCCGGAATCTCTCATCCAGTCAATATATACTCTCATCTTTTCTTCTTGATCAAGTACATTATTACCTACAGTATTATGAATATGTTCAACTGTTATGACACTGCATCTCAGCCCCTTTTTATACTTCCACTGTATTAAGGGTTTGACATATTTCACCCATTGTTCAGGAATTATTATTGAATAATCAATACCTCCTGTTAGCTCTTTAGACACAGGTTGATACAAATTTATAGATTCAGTATTGTCAATTAAATTCAATACTTCTCTTTTTGATGAATTAACAATATTCTCAGTATATACTCTCTGTTCGCCGGAATTATCAAATTCCAGAGTATAATTAATTTCCTCATTGAATATCATTATTGATTCAGCAGGTATATACTGCACAGGATAAATGTCAACTACTGCCATTTTCCATCCATTCTTTATGCCTGTTCCTAATAGTTTTCCTGATTGTTCAGGATATAGTGCTTCGGTTTGATAAAACTCCGAATCAATTATGAGCGTATCGCTTTTTTGTTCTGAGATAGGTATCATTGGCTGAGATGGATAAGGTAATGCATCCAGTTTGATAGTGTCGGATCTTATAACTTCACTCTTCAATGTTACATCTCCGGCATCTGCAGGAATCAGTAATTTGAATTGCTTGCTGTAAACAACCGGCTTTCCTATGAAATCCGTAGATGATAAAATTCTGCAATCCCCTATTTCAGGGAAAGAATAATCATCCTTATTTTGAATTGTTAAAGATGCTTTTGTTAGATAAAGGTCCTTTTCAATTTTCTCAGCAAAAGCATTTAACGGTAGGATAATAATGCTAAATAGTATTATTATCCAAGTTAAGGTTTGAGGGGGGGGGTAGAAACTGTTTCTTCATTATTCCTCCTTTGAAAGTTTACTGCATTATACCTTTTTTTTTATTGTTGTCAAGAGTATCGTTATTCCTCAAAAATAAAGTACTTGAAAGAGATATGTTTCCACATAAAAGAGGTATTGCAAAAAAATAGCCCTTCCCTTATAAATATAACAATAATTAACAAGGAGAAGGGCTATGGTTACAAAACTCCCGAAAGGAGCATTCACCATGAAAACTAAAAGAACATTAATTAAATATAATGCCAAACAGTACCAAATGTCAAGTAAAAAAAAGAAGTCTGTTATGCTTGATGAACTTGTTGAGATTACAGGATTATCAAGGG
>JAXHVG010000035.1:0-2281 GCA_034189245.1 Caldifarciminota bacterium | reverse complement strand
AGAAATCAGAGACAGGTATTGTTTTCTCCAGATACGACCAGAGTGTGAGAATTGATGATTAAACTGATTATATGTGATTTGGATGATACTCTGATGAGTGAGTATGATTATGTATTAAGCCAATTCAGCAATGTTGCTGAATTCCTTTCCGTCAGAATCGGCATTGATGCACAGGGTGTTTTCAGTGACCTTAAAACAGCATTTGATACTGATTGTAAAGACCCGTTTGACAGGATAATAAAGAAATACTCAATTGATGAGAGTATCAAGAATAAGATGATTGAAGTATATCGTTTCTCCAGACCCAATATTCCGCTTTATACGGATGTTGAGATGTTTTTGGAGGACTTGTCAAATACAGATATAATTATGACAATACTGACAGACGGTAATACTCAGAGACAGAATATGAAAATTGATGCACTCGGAATCAGGGGATATTTTGATATAATTATTGTCAATGAACCCGAATATTTCAAGCCCAAGCCTTATGGTTATAAGGCAATCGTAAAAAATTATTCAATTAAACCGAAGGAGATACTCTGTATTGGAGATAATCCTTCAAAGGATTTTCAATATCCCTCACAAAAAGGTTATAAGGCAGTAAAATTGAACAGGTTCGTCAGCAGTGAGTTTGATAATGAAGAATACAGTATACCACAGGCTGATAGTTTCAGTGAAATAGAGGAACTGTATTTACTATGAACACTGTACTGATGGATAATATCATTTTTGAACTGCAGACAATAGGAGGAATAAGCCATTACTGGTATAATCTCATAAAAAAACAAATGGATACTGCAGAATGCCGATTCACGGAGATTCCGGAAAATTGCAATAATTATTATATTGACGACATACATATTCCCCGCAGCAAAACTGTTTCTTTACCATCCTCATTACCCCTTGTTTTAAGAAGGTATAAAAATATTCATGTGAACAGTGATATTGATGTTTTTCACTCCAGTTATTACAGATATTCTTCAAACAGCAAGAATGTCACGACAGTACATGATTTTATGTATGAACTGTTCCTGAATAAATATAATTTGAGAAATATGGTGCACAGGTATCAAAAGTACCGTGCTATATATCATTCTGATTTCATTATAAGCGTATCTCAAAGCACACTGGATGATATGATTGCATTATATCCAGAATTCAGAGATAAGAAGATGACAGTAATATACCATGGACATGACCCTCAATTCTATCCTATAGAAAATAAACAGGAGAGTATATCATTGGGAAATACCATACTTCACAGGAATGAATATTTCTTCTATTTCGGAAACCGCAAAGATCACAAGAATTTCAATACTTTCCTGTATGGCTACAGTTCATTGAAGAAATCCGGCGATTTGCCAAAGATAGTTGTTGCCGGGGGTGGAGAGTTTACGGATTACGAGAGGAATTTAATAAGCGAATTGAATTTGAAAAATAATATAGTTAAACTGGGGTTTATGGACAATAAGATTATTAATCTGCTTTTGAATTATGCTGCTGCATTTGTTTTTCCTTCAATATATGAGGGATTCGGGCTTCCTGTCTTGGAATCACTTGCTTCAGGATGTCCTGTGGTCTGTTGCGATTCATCAAGCCTCAAAGAAGTGGGCGGGGATGCACCTGTGTATTTTCAACAGAATGATACAGGGAGTTTTGAGAGGGCATTGAAAGATGTTTTAAAAACAGTAATCAGAAAACAGTGCATTGAAAAGGGCTTGATACAGGCATCAAAATTTTCCTGGGAGAAGGCAGCAGAACAGACATTGGATGTGTACAGGTCATTATGATGTTTATCTTATTACTTTTGATTGACTTATAACTTTTAATTCCTATAATATTCATTATGAAAAGAATAGTATTGATTACAAATATTGTTGCACCATACAGAATATATCATTTCAATCACCTATACGAGAAATTGTTGAAATACAATATTGAGTTTCATGTTGTATTCTATGAGGAGATGAACAAGGTCAGGGAATGGCATATCAGCAGGAAATCACTGGAATTCCCTAATAAGATATTTGATTCCAAAGGAATAGGCGGCTCATACAGGGTTGCTTATTTTAATCCTGCAGTTATCAGATATGCCAGGCGGCTCCAGCCGGAACTTATGATTCTTGGGGCATGTTGGTATTATTCGGATTATATACCCCTTTATATGAATAAAAATATAAGAGATAAATTGCTTATGTGGACAGAGATCAATGAATCAAAGCTGAAGGATGCAGCAATTATAAAAAAGATGCGTAATTTTGTGTTTACCCGTATTCCC
>JAXHVG010000034.1:0-2113 GCA_034189245.1 Caldifarciminota bacterium | reverse complement strand
CTGGGATAAACTCAATGAGGAGAGTGAGGACAAATATGTCATGCTTGTCATTTACCTGGCAATGCTTTCAATCGGCATATCTCTTGCCCCCCTTCTGATGCTCCCGGGAGCTGTAATATTCCTCGTATGGGTCGGCTGGAAGAAACACAAAGACCTCTCTGTTTCACTTGTTGCATTCTCTGTCTTCTTTGCATTCCTCTATCTGGCAATTACAAAGGAGAGCCTCATGGTATTTATTGTGGGTTCAATACTCACAGCAATATCCGTGACTCTTTGCGACTATATGTCCAAGGATGTCAAGGTCAATTACAGGAAGATATATACATATCTCGGCATATACATAGGTCTTGCAATACTGGGACTGAGCCCGCATTTGATGCTCATAATAAGAGCAAGGGCAAATCCATATATCAATATTGCAGCACCAACCACATTCAGGGGACTGTGGGATGTATTCAACAGGAAGCAGTACGGGCCTCTCGTACTATTGCCCAGACAGACAGACAATGGCATCGGCACATTTGCTGCACTCTTTGAACAATTCAAGATGTTCTTCAAATACTATACATGGCAGTTCGGCGGCTATTTCAGGAATGAGATTGCAGCCCCGTCAGCATTAATGAGAATTATTCCATCACTGCTCATGGCCATATTCACTGCAACAGGACTATACGGCATATATGTGCATTTCAAGAAAGACAAGAAGACATTCATTTTTATCATGACAACACTGTTCCTCCTTTCAGCCGGTTTTGTTGTGTATCTCAATATGAAGTATTCTCCATCTGACCCTATTGCAGCCCATCAGCCCAGAGAGGTGAGGGAGAGGGATTATTTCTACATGCCGGCATATTTTATGTTCATGGCATTCTTTGCATTCGGACTGAGGGAACTGATTGTTTCATTCAAAAGCAAATCCAAGGAATTGAAGGAGAGGTTCTCTCCCGGATTATTTACACTGCCGCAGTGGATACTCCTGGCATTAGTCATACTGATAGCTGTCTCTCCTTTCTTTGCCAATATTAATTCCTATGCAAACAGGCGCAATAACTGGATAGCTGATGAATATGCAAAGAATATGCTCAATACACCCAGACCCAATTCAATAATATTCACCAATGGTGACAATGATACATACCCCCTGTGGTTTGAACAGGTTGTAAGGGATTACAGGTCATTTGAACCCGGTAAAAAAGGTGTGCTTGTTGTCAATCTCTCCCTGCTCAATGTTGAATGGTATATCAAGCAGATGCAGTCATTCGGTGTACCAATAAGCATGACTGACAGGGAAATTGAACAGCTCAGGCCTGTGCGTCTCCAGAACAATGAGATACTGATGATCAGGGATATTGTCATAAGGGATATTATTCATACAAATTCCACAGGTAGGAGAACACCCAGGTCACTCCTCTATGCATCAAAAGATGAGTTCAATGAAAAGGTGCTGACTCATTACAGACCGGATTCAATAAACATATATTTCTCTGTCACTGTTTCAGAGGATGCGCGGTCAAAATACAGGGAGAATCTTATTCTGGAAGGACTCGGCTACAGGATAACCTCAGACAGTGAGGCACAGCAGTATCCGAGGAATGTTGATGTTGCAACAACAAAAGAGAATATCTGGGAAAAATACAGTTATGATTATATACTCAATGAGGACATTTATGTTGATGAGAATGTGGACAGGATAATGACCAATTATGCTGCCGGATTCCTTCAGCTCGGCATATATTATTCAGAGATTGATTCACTGAGGAAAGCTGTTGAGCATTTCAGGCAGGGCAGGGAATTCTACACCTATGACAGGAATTCAGTGACAATGAATATCGCCAGGGTTCTTATAGAGATGGAAGAGTATGAGGAAGCAGAAGATGAGATAAGGAAAGCAATGGGCAATTCCGATGATCCTCAGGACAAGGCAACAATGACAGCAGTGCTCTCTGAGATCTATTTAAGCAAGGGCGATTATGAGAGGGCTGAAGAGATATATGATTCAATACTGAAGAAGAATCCTGAAGAGCCGGCAGGTTATGCAGGTAAATTGAGGGTATATAGGATGAAAGGGCAGGCCCGGGACTATGAGAATACAAAATCAATTCTCATGAGAAAT
>JAXHVG010000332.1:0-7172 GCA_034189245.1 Caldifarciminota bacterium | reverse complement strand
AGAATGTTATGTAATCTCATAAATAGCGGGGGTTAGAGTGGGGTTGCAGCAACTTTACGATCTATTGCTATAATTTAATAACTTCCGCCACTTGACAGTCTTCAATTCATTTATTTTTTATCTCTATTTACCAACTCTTTTGGAGAAGAACCAAAGATTAAAGGTAAAAGAAGGGCCGGCTGGAAGCCGGGTCAATAGTGGATAGTTGATGGTTGATAGTCAATATGCATAGCCAATCAAGGTAGAGTAATTCTATCCAATTCCCGGGGACGGTCCTTTATATTGTAGAAAACATAATGGAAGCAGTGAGAAGAAAAAGACTCAAGACACGAGTATGGCTGTAAGCAAGGGAAATTTGAATATCAGTAGTAAAATCATAGGGGTTCAACAACTTGAACCCAATTTTACGTTACAAGAAATTGTGAATAGCTGGTCAAAATTCGTGTAATGTTAAATTGTTCTACGTCCCGTGGCTGGAGATTAGTGTCTGTTATTTATTCATGGTTTTACTATGCGTTCTACACGTTCTATTCGGTCTACTCGTTCTACAAAACGCATTACGATATATCGGTATCCGGCAGCTATTGATTAATACTGTTTAATTGTTTATTATAAATATCAGAAAAGGAGAAATATGCTGCCTGATTTTATTATTATCGGTGCAATGAAATGCGGAACCGGGAGTTTATACAAATATCTCTCTACACATCCTGAGATTACACCATCCACAGTAAAAGAGACGAATTTCTTTTTACGGGAAGAGAGCAGTAATAGTGAAATCAATTACAGGCATTATTTCAAAGGCAATGGGAAATATGCATTTGAAGCATCCCCCAATTACAGCAAGCGCCATCTCTATCCCGGTGTTCCGGAAAGAATGCACTCCCTTCTGCCTAACATAAAGCTCATTTATCTTGTCAGGGACCCCATTGAGAGAATCAGATCCCATTATGTGCATAATTTCTGCCATGGACGCGAGAGTAATACTTTCTCTGAAGTAATAAGGAAAAATAATAATTACATGCTTACCAGCAGGTACTTCTTCCAGATTCAGGCATTCCTTGAATTCTATAAAAAGGACAATATCCTTGTTGTGCAGTCCGAACAATTGATGGATAGAACCGAACAGACTGTAAACAGCATCTTTCAATTCCTCAATATAAGTCCTGATTATGACCACTCAATCATTAACAGAAGATTTCACAAATCAAGCAGTAAAAGACGTTCCACTGTATTTGAACAATGCTTTAGGGAAAAAACCCAAAACAAGTATCTGCTTGGTGTATTAAAAAAATCCACAAGGATATTCGGTAAAACTGTTGATAAACCTCAAGTATCCCCTGATGATGAGGGGCTCTTAAGAGAACAATTACAATCCGACACTGAAAAATTAAGGGAATTGACAGGCCAGATGTTCAATGGATGGCAATTATGATAATCATTCTTCCCTCTATGCCAATACTTGTAATGGTGATGCTTTTGATTATACTAATGGAAACAGATAAGGGGTTTTATGGAATCGGATAAAAGCAGAAAAATACTTGATGAATACTCTGAATATGAAACAGACAATGATATATGCCATGATTTAATGCAATTCAAAGTCAAGAATATTCTGCTTGTTGCCTCACATTATGATGCCTTTATTCTTGAAAGAGAAGGTCATCTCAATGAAGCTTTATTCGGGGAATACCATCAACTCAATCTCTCCAGTGTGCCCCGCATCACTAATGTCAGATCCGGTGAGGAGGCAATAGAAAAACTCCGGACAAGACCATTTGATATGGTTATCCTGACAATGCGCAATGAGGTGTCACCATACAAAATAAGAGAGCAGATTCGTGCATTCAATGAGAGAATACCTATACTCCTTCTTATTAATGATACTGCCAAGATACCGCTTATGGATAATATGAAACAGAAACACTGCGATATAAACAATCTTGACCGCGTATTTGTGTGGAATGGGGATGCAAAACTCTTTCTTGCAATGATCAAATATGTAGAAGACAGAATCAATGCAGATAATGACACAAAGGTGGGGCTTGTTCCCGTAATCCTTCTTGTTGAGGATTCCTGCAGATATTACTCACAGTATTTACCGGAACTCTATACTGAATTGATGAAACAGTCACAGTCATTGATACGTGAAGACAATCTCAATGAAATGAATAAATTACTCAAGATGAGGGTAAGACCGAAGATTCTACTTGCCAGTGATTATGAGCAGGCAGAGGATCTGATAGACAGATACAGCGAGAATTTGATAGGCATGATATCCGATATACGGTTCCCCAAGAACGGAGAGATCAATGAAAAGGCCGGAATGATGCTGAAAGATGATGTCAGAGAAAAACTACCGGGATTACCGATTATGCTGCAGTCATCAAAAAAGGATTTTAAAGAGGAATCCGAGAGTGATAATATTGTATTCATGCACAAGCATTCAAAGACACTGGCTAAGGAAATCAGGGATTTCATGCATAATCATCTGGGATTTGGGGATTTCGTATTCAAAGACACTGACTACAAACCCATTGCCAGGGTTTCAACAATAGCTGAATTTTGTGAGAAACTGGAAGAGATACCGGAAGAATCACTTATTCTGCACGGCAGGAACAATGATTTTTCAACATGGTTCATGGCAAGGGGCGAAGTAACAATTGCAAAGAATATGCAGAAAGTCTCTGTTGAGGATTTTAATAATCCTTCCGGAATAAGGGATTATCTCATCAAATCAAGTAAAAATGTGCACTATAAGAGAAGCAAAGGCAAGATAATCAGATTTGATGAACAATTTATTGAAGAGGAGCCCAATGTTGTACGCCTTGCTGACGGTTCGCTGGGAGGCAAAGGCAGGGGCCTTGCATTCCTTAACAATGTACTGCTCAATTCATCAATAAATGATATGTTTGAGAATACTGAGATTTCCATTCCCTTCACTTCAATAATCGGTACAGAGGAATTTGAACAGTTCATACAGAGGCATTCCATACTGGAGATGGATTTTGATAATTTGGATTACAGAGATATTCAGAAGATATTCCTGCAGGGTAAACTCTCCGATAAACTCAACAGTAATCTGAGGAAACTGCTGAAACACATCAAAAAACCCCTGGCAATAAGATCATCCAGTATATTTGAGGATTCAATCTCACAGTCATTTTCCGGTGTGTATAATACATTTCTCATATCCAATAATCAGCAGACACTTGATAAGCGCATTGAACAGCTGTCCAATGCTATAAAACTGGTATATGCATCAGTATTTTCTCCTTCAGCAATGGATTACTTCAGAGCCATAAACTACAGAATTGAAGAAGAGAAGATGGCTGTTATTATTCAGGAGGTCGTTGGTAAACATCACGCAGATTTATTCTATCCCTGCTTTTCAGGGGTTGCACAATCATACAATTTCTATCCTATCTCCTATTTGAAACCGGAGGATGGTATTGCAGAACTGGGGCTCGGACTTGGTAAATTTGTTATTGACGGCATGAATTCATTCAGATTCTCCCCCAATCATCCGAAAATGGAGATAGTAACTCCGCAGAAAATGCTTGACCATTCACAGAAGAATTTCTACGCCTTAAATCTTAACAGTAATCTGGATCTCTCCAAGAGTATTACGGAAGATGACACACTCATTAAAAACAGTATTGCCAGAGCAGAGGAGGACGGTGTTCTAAATATGCTTGCATCTGTATGGGATTATGAGAATAACAGGATTTATCCGGGTATCAGTAAAAAGGGACCCAGAATTGTTGATTTCGCATATCTGCTCAAATACGGGGTATTCCCATTTGCCAAGACACTTGCTACATTGCTTGATGTATTAAAAACATCAATGGGTAATGCAGTGGAGATGGAATTTGCAGTGATTATTCACGGAAGAGAGAAGCTCTACTTTCACCCGCTTCAATTGAAGCCCCTCATAAAACACACAAAGAGCACACAAATCAGTGAGAGTGACATCAGCAGCAGCAGTACAATCATCTATTCATCAAAAGCACTGGGCAATGGGACAATTGAAGATATGAAAGATATAATTTTTATCAAAAGAAAGCAGTTTGACAAATTCAAAACCAGGGAGATGGCAAAAGAGATAAAACAATTCAATAAGAAAATGGAGAATAAAAGTAAACAATATGTCCTTATCGGAACGGGGCGTTGGGGCAGTCAGGATCCGCTTCTGGGGATCCCTGTTCTCTGGTCTGACATCTCACATGCAAGGGTAATTGTGGAATCAGAGATTGAGGATTTTCGTATTGAACCATCCCTCGGTTCGCATTTCTTTCATAATATTATATCCATGAATATCGGTTATATCCACATAGGTCTGAGTAATGGCGACATCATTGACTGGGACTGGATAGAGAGTCTGCCTGTTGAAGACGAAACTGTTTATTTCAAACATGTGAAGGTTCCCAAGGGACTTTCCATTATACTCAATGGAATGAAATCACAGGCAATTATCTCAAATCCCGCCGTATTTCCTTCAAAAACCCTTTGACAGGAAGGAGCTCCTGATATGATACACAGGGTTATTTCCCCATGAAACGTACACCGAGAATGCGGAGTTTCCTCTCTGCAATCTCCACAGTAAACTCGTCATTTTCTATCAATTGACCGTCCAGCTGGGCAAGTACGGGTCTGTCCGATTTTATTCTTATCCTTGTCAATCTGTCAAAATACACATGACTGTCATTCACATGTTTGAGCAGCAATACCTTGACCATCATCAAAGGCCTTAGATACATGGGTATATCTCTGATAAGACAGAGGTCCAGTTCACTGTCTTTGAGTTTTGCAAAGGGATTCAGGTAGAAACCGCCGCCAATAGCTTCCCCATTGGAAACAAGCAGTATATAATAATTCCCCCTCTTCACCCTGTTCTTGTATTCAATTGTATATGCAGGCGGTTTGAAGAAAAGGAGTTTCTGTATTACAAATATCATATAGGCAATTATTCCCTGGAAGGGCGTATTATTCTTATTCATTGCATTCACAACTTCACCGTCAAATCCAATACCCAGTGCATTGATACCCAATTGTCCATTCACAATGAACATATCAATTTCTTCAAACTCACTATCCAGGAAATTATCATTAAAGGAAACACTGTCCAGCATCTTGAGCAGATCATTACCTGTTCCGGCACTGATATGCCGGATGGGGAGCATATCCGGGTATATGCCGTTAATAACCTCATTAACCGTACCATCACCCCCTACAACAATGATCTCCTCCGTAGAGGGTTTTATACGCTCTCTGATATTATTCTGGGCATCATATTGAAACCGGGTGATATATATGTCAAAGTCTATGCCTGCTTCAACCAGTTTACTCTCTATGCGGGGAATTGCATTAACTGTTTTGCAGTTACCCGCAACAGGATTGAGAACAACAAGTACGTGTTTTTCCATAATCCTATTTTACGGTTTTATAAGAATAAATCAATTGTCATTTGACCTAAAGTGTATATTAATGTATAATAAGTAAGATATTTTATCGTTTAGGAGGCATAATGTATAAGAAAGAGGATTTCCTTCATTATTATTATCTGGAAAATTACATATTCTTCAATGTCAGTGAAAAATTCAACAGCAATCACAGAATAGATGCATTTGATTTTTACTGCATACTGGTATGGTGTGAAGATGTTGATCCCAAGAAGATAAAGAAACAGCTTCTCAGGAAAAGCAAGAGGGATAAATCCATTCCCAAGAGATTTCAGAATAATTTTGATTTTGTTGTCAAGAAGATATCAAGAGATCTGTTTAATATTGAGGATGACAAAGGTAAACTGGAATATCTGTATAATGAGTGGAAACTGCCCCTTGAACTGTCATTTGCAATTCTCTCTGTCTGCTATCCGGATATATATGCTGTATTCAATATGGAGGCTGCAGACCATCTTGACAAGGATGAG
This sequence comes from Caldifarciminota bacterium, assembly GCA_034189245.1. GTDB lineage: Bacteria > Hydrothermota > 32-111 > 32-111 > 32-111 > JAXHVG01. The sequence continues at coordinate 1,240 of JAXHVG010000332.1, read as the reverse complement.
AAGACCAATCATTTTACACGATTACTGAAATTAACCAGTTTTGACAATGTTTGGGAACGCTACATGGAGTATATTGACAAGCTCAATAACAATATAAACTCAAAGAAACGACTCAATGACAAGGTAAGATGGATTCAGGGCAAGGAATTCGCCTCTGAGGTCAAGAGAGCTATCAAGAAGAAGTAATCATCTCCTCACTGTAAAGAGTATCTTGTCAGTAATACACTCTTCATCATTCCTTAATTTTACAAGCAGCACAAAAACCCCATTACTCAGGGTATTACATTTGATAGGTATGGACGTAATACCGGGGATATGTTCATTCGCAAATACTGTTTTTATTTTTGTGCCTAATTCGGAGTATATATCGCATGAGAGATAGCAGGAACTGAAAGATGTGGATATATCCAGCATCATAATGGGGTTTGATGGTGTGATGATTCTATTCCTTGCCGAGATTTTCTTTTCACCTTCAATTGACTCCCTGTTTAATGAATTAATGCCTGACGGGGTCGCTCCCCTGAAACTCACAGAATTGTCCCAATTATACTCCCTGAATCCCTCAATACCGGGTGAAAGCCTCTCTATGGAAGCATCAGCATTTTCAAAACCCCTCACAACAGAATCAAGCAGCATATTGGAGTATATCATCTGCACAGTATCAGTCCTGTCAGGGAGAGTGAAAAGATCACATTCAAAGAGATTCATTGCCAGCAGCGGGTAATGGGCTTTGACATCCAGTGTATCATAGGCAAGTACAATATATGAATCAGCCGGAATACTGATATTATTTATGACAAGTGTATCATTATTTATCAGAGTGAGCATGCCTGCATGAAAATCAATACTATGGGGATTATACAGCTCAATCCACTCACAATCCCCCTTTACCATGAATTCACTTATCACCACTGAACCGGTGTATCTTATGTTGTCAATCAGAACTGAGTGCTTCTTATTGGTCCCGGATGTATAGAGATTGACAAGTGGGTATTTGTTTTGCTCAAGCATAATATACATAATACTGTCTTGAACTGCATAGTATTCATTACCTGATGGTGTCTGGCATATCAGTGTATCCATACTCACAGTAGAAGCTAAAAACCTGACAGTAATTCTTACACTATCTGAGTGCTGCTCTGTCCATATACTGTCTATAATAGCCCCGGACCTGTAAACACTGTTTGCATATCCGGGGGTAAAACTGTCAGAGGGCAGCCAGGTATTGTAATCATCACTG
>JAXHVG010000331.1:0-2948 GCA_034189245.1 Caldifarciminota bacterium | reverse complement strand
TGTACCCCTGTCATATATCTCAACAGTGCCTCCACCATACTGATCTTCAGGTATCTCACCCTCAAAATCAGCATAATCCAAGGGATGGTCCTCTGTTCTGATTGCAAGGTGCTTCACCCCGCTTTTCTTGGGAACCCCCTTGGGCACAGCCCAGGATTTGAGCACGCCATTGTATGCGAAACGGAAATCATAATGAAGATTACTTGCATCATGCCTCTGTATGACAAATATCTTGTCACTGTTGCTGTCACTGTTGTCAGGCTCATCTGTTTTGTCCAAATCGCGTTTGTCTTTATATTCTTTCAGATCATCCTTATTCATAATTCCACCTTGAATATTTTTGAGGAAAACTTCCTCTTGAACCCCATTTTCTCATTGATATTGATTATTGCCTTATTATTGGGATGATTCTCTGTAACAATATAAACAAAATCGGGAAAATCCTCTTTCAGTTTCTCTATCATTTTCACTTTAAGCCAATGAGCGAGTTTCCTGCCCCTGTAATCCTTCCTTATACCTGTCATAAACTGATAGAGTTTTGCAGGTGATTTTCTTGCAGGCACAAATACATTGGTCATGCCGATAATATCATCATTCGGATTGAATAGGAGGTAGATATAAATAGTTCCTCCCATATTGACTGCCTGCTCATTGTAGAGCATTATCTCCTCTTCGGATATATACTCTGATTCACTGTCCTCATCATTGCCGCAAATAAGATTCGTGAATAGTTCTGCATACTCCCTGACAAATTCCTTTGATACCATTTCAAAGAATTTCATGCTTATATCCGGATTCTCATCAGGCACTCTTTCAAGTACTTCTTCAGCATATTCCTCATTGAAAGTATCATTGGCAAGAAAGAAGTGTATGTTCTCAGTATATAGTTTACCGGACATTGCTTTGGCAATTTCTTCAGTTACACTGTCAGGTGCAATAATATATATGCCGTCCGAATCCAGTGTGTAGAGTGCTGATTTTTCCTTCAGTGCATCAATCAGCTCATTATTCCACTCTTCTTCAAGGAGACTCAGCTGGAGCATCTCCTTCTCCCTGGTCATATTGGGGGAAGTAGTAACAAAATGATAGTAACCTGCAATATTGCTGTCATTGTATATAATACCGCGCAGGCCTCTTTCAGGAGAATTATGCTCATTATAGTATTCCCTGGCAAGTTCCTCCGGTGTGTGAAAGACAAATGGCTCATTATTCTTCACAGCAATACGCTTTCTCACCTCAAATAATTTCCTCAGTGAATCATTGATCTCTTTCTTTGGAATAACATCAACAAATCTATACATATTTCCCCTTTTTTATATTCAATTATATATTGACTTACATAAAAAATCAACATTAAAACAATTGGTACGTAAATATTGCTTGAAAATCAGAGTGGAAGAGATTAAAATAATAGAAAGGGGTGATTATGAAAAAGTTTGTTTCATTGTTGTTGATGTTTACAGTGATAAGCAATGTACTCGTAATGGGCGAGAATAATCAGCAGATAATGCACTTGCTTCAATCCGGTGCAGCAAATAAGACTCCCGTTATATTGAAATACCGCAATATTGTTTCTACAGCTTATATTGTTGATATCAGTAATAATGTAGTAACAATGGAGAATAATCTGAGGATTATCAAATTCAGGCCTGAGCACATTGAAAAGATAGCATTACTGAGTAATGAGAATAAACTGGAGATAAGGGTCAGTCAATTCATCAGCAGTGAACTGAAGAAATACATGACAGATGTGCCTGAAGAAACTGCTCAAAGGATTGAATCCGAGAGTCCTGCAAATCCTGAAACAAGATTCAGGAATATGCGGCTTGCATTGCTCTCCGGATGTCTTCTTCCCGGAGGCGGACAATTCTACAATGGTCATATTATCAAAAGCATCATTATTGCAGGTGTTTTTACAGGTGCGGTTATCACAGTATTCTTTCTCAGGGACAAGCCTGCAGCCATCAAAGGGATATTCATCACAGTAGCTGTTATGGATATGATTTATTCATGGATAGATGCCGGAATTTACGGTTATAAAAAAATGTAGGGGTTCAACAATTTGAACCCTCAAAAAGTTATGGGATATGAAGAAAAGAAGACGTTCAATCCGATTAAGTAATTACGATTATTCCCAACAGGGTGCTTATTTTATTACGATATGCACTTACAAAAGAAGATATCTGTTTGGAGAGATTATTAATAATGAAATGAATCTTAATCAAGCGGGGTTGGTTGCAAAGAAGTGTTGGAACAATATTCCAAATCATTTCCCCGAGGTATCATTAGATGCTTATACAATAATGCCAAATCATGTTCACGGTATATTGGTTATCAATAGCCAAGAGAATAAGCCCCCTGTTGTGAATGAATTTCAGCATGTGTCTTCTAAATCTATTGGGTCAATTATACGTGGATTTAAAATTGGTGTAAGCAAATGGTTTCATGAAAATACAGATATTTGTGATGTATGGCAGCGTAATTATTATGAACATATAATAAGGGATGAGAAAGACTTAGAAGAAATAAGAGAATATATAATTTATAATTCATTGAAATGGGATGAGGATGAACTGAAAATAGATTAGGGTTCAAATTGTTGAACCCCTACGATTATCGTAATGCGTTTTGCGTGATGCGGATTGTAGAGCGAGTAGGATGTGTAAAAGGTATATATATTCTATCCGCGGGAGGGTCACTGAAACCTTCACTACATACATTCTTTTCATTCTTCTTATCCGTCGTTGTACTTTGTACATTGTATGCTCTTTCCATCATTCGCTGTTGACCCGGGCGAAGGCAGTCTCGTGTCCCGTGTCTCACGACTCGAGTCTCTTACTTCTCCATGCTCTAATCGTTCTTTTCCGGGCGGTTCGCGAACCGCCCCTACATAGGGTTCAAGTTGTTGAACCCCTACGTTCTTTTTTCACTTCTTTGTCCTTTCATGG
>JAXHVG010000330.1:0-5128 GCA_034189245.1 Caldifarciminota bacterium | reverse complement strand
GGTCAATTTCCTCTATAAACTGCAGTCCCCAGTCAAGATGGCTGTCAATTATCCGGGTTATTCTCCGGGACTCCTTATTATTGCCTATTACAAGAACCCTGGTAAGGTTTATGCCTCTTCTGTACTGCCTTCTTTTATATATGAAAAATAATCTTCTCTCTATTATCAGTAAAACAATATTGGTTATACTGAACATTACAATAAATAGACGTGATATAATATTTGCCTTGATGAGGAATGTCAGACTCAGAATAATTATAGTGCCGAAAATAACCCTCTTTATCAGGTCATATATAACATCCTTGAAATTATAATCAGGGAGCAGGGGCATTGGATTGTGTTTTCTGAATAGAATGATCCATACAAGTATCACTACAATGAATAAATAACCGTAATACTCAAGATTCCACTGGAATATGAGTCCGCCTGTCTTTATATGGATCCTCATAAAGAGACTGACTGCAAAAGCAATTATTGTTGACACTATGTCCAGTATGAAAATGGATATCCGCACTGAGGAATTACTCCTATTAAGAATCATGCTGTGCCGTCCTGCTCATAATTGATATAAAGAAATATATAAAAATAGAAGCAGAAAGTATCAGGTATACTGCTATCAGATATAATTGACCTGTATAGTAATATAGAATGCCCAGAAGAGCGAATATTGCATTGATGAGATATATTATCATTACAGTTATCTTCTGTTTTCCCAGCCGGCTGTCAATTATATGATGTATGTGCAGTTTATCTGCTTTGAATATATTCTTATGCATAATGAGCCGTCTTATTACAGCCAGTGTAACGTCTATAATGAGATAGGTAAAAATCATTATGAATGCAAAAACACCGTCCGGTCTAAAATATATGAGTATAATGGTAATCATGGAGAATATGCTGCCCAAAAAAAGACTTCCCGTGTCACCCATGAAAATCTTGGCAGGATAGAAATTGAACATTATGAAACCGAATAGTGCACCCATCTGTGCTATCAAGAGATACGCAGCATAGATGCATCCTGTATTCTGTGCAATAATAAAAAGTGTGATGGAGTATATTATGGATATCCCGGCACAAAGACCGTCCATTCCATCAGTGAAATTAATGCTGTTTGACATGAAGGTGAAGAAGAAGAGGAAGAGGAATGCAAGTATGATATTGGATAGCAGTATATCATGAAAGAGCACTATTGTATTATTGTTGATCCAGAAGAAGAATGCAATACCGGAGGACATCTGCACAATGAATTTGAATTTAGCGGACAATCCGACAATATCATCTATCATACCGACAATCAGGAATGCAATGCTCACTGCAAATATCTTGAACATAATTTCCTCAAATGTCACTATACCTGCAATATCCAGTCCGAACATTACAATCCAGATAGTGCTGAATATTGCCAGTCCTCCCATTGTGGGTATTCTCTCTTTATGTATCTTCCTGCCATTGGGAATATCATGAATACCGTAACTGATAGAGAGATATTTTGTTATCTTTACCAATATAAGGGATACGATGAATGAAGATATTAATATTACTATCTCAGTCACTGCAGGCCTCTTTAAGATAATGCAGGTATTTATGAGCCAGCTCTTCCCTGCTGAATTTCGCAAAGGCAATCTGCTCTGAATGTCTGCCTATCTCATTAAGTTTCTCTTTTGGTTCCCTGATTATTTCCCTCAGCACCTGAGCCATATCATTCGGGTCTTCCTGTATGAAAACATAACCCAAACCATTTTCTTCAATAAATTGCTTTCCGATTCCGGAAATGCCTGCCAGCACCGGAGTGCCTGATGCCATTATCTCGTATATTTTTGAAGGAACAGCATTATGCATAAGCGGGAAATTCTTCAGATGCACAAAGCCCATATCCAGTTCTGATAATACTGAAGGTATTGTCTCCTGAGGCATTTTGCCCAGCATTGTGACATTGTTCAAATGCTCTTTTTCTAAGGTTTCGGCTATCTTTTCCCTTTCTGCGCCACTCCCAATTATCACAAAATGTATGCTGGTATCTTTAAGAAGCCGGGCTGCTTTGGGGATAATGTCCAAACCGTGTGCCATTCCTATTGTCCCGGCATAGCCCACAAGGAATTTGTCCTGCAGATGCTTTTTATTCCTCAGTATTGTTCTCTTCTCGCATTTGAATCTCTCAGCATCAATGCCATTGGGAATAAAATGGATCTTTCCGGGGTCTATACCCTTCTGTGAAATAATCTTTCCCATTCCCTTTACAGCCACAATGATCTTTGAAGCTTTCCTATAGAGCAAACACTCCAGTCTTTCCATTGCAGCAATGATAAACCTGTTTCTGATAACCCCCAGTTCAACTGCTGATTGGGGCCATATATCCCTCACCTCAAATATAAATGGTTTGCCCTTGAGCTTTGCAATAATAAGACCTGATAAACCCACAAAGAGCTGGGGGGAAGTTGCTATAACGACATCAGTACCTGATTTTAAAATCCCTACAATAAAGGATGTGATCATGAATGACAGAAAACTTATCACCCTCTTGATAACCCCTTTATTGGGTGTAACATAGAGAAGAACCCTCAGTACTTTGACACCGAATTTCCTCTCCTCTTTAAAATATTCCCATTTATATGTCGGATGAATAATGCCGTCAGGATGATTGGGCATGCCTGTTATCACTGTCACATTATTGCCGAATTTAACCCAGTATTTGGATAATTCAGATACTCTGGCTGAGGGGGCACCCATTTCGGGAGGATAGTATTGTGAAATATATAAAATATCCATAGTTTTTTATTATATTTAACTGACAAATAAAGTCAATATAAGATACAGATGCATATATCTCTCCAATTACCGCTTTTTCAAAACTGCAACAGATTCAAAATGCCTTGTCTGGGGAAACATATCAAAGAGACCTATGCGCTCAATATCAAATCTCTTCTTGAGAATTGTCTTGAAATCCCTTGCGAGTATAGCCGGATCACAGGATATATAAAAGATATTGCCGATATCCCTTTCTGTCAAAGACCTGATAAATTCCTCTGCAGGACCTGATCTGGGCGGGTCAATGATTACAGTGTCTATATACTCTCCGGGTAATTTGAATGAATTGTCAATGAAACGCTGCACTGTCTTTACGCCTCCGGTTCGGTTCTCTTTCACATTCTTTCTATTGTAGAATGAGGCAGATCTGCTTCCTTCAACAGAATAGACCTTTTTGAATTTTGATGAGAATACAAGCGAGAACACTCCTGTACCTGAATAGATGTCAGCCAATAATCTTCCCGGCTCAATAATACTGTCCATATAATCAATGATATCCTGCAGTATCCTGCTGTTCACCTGCATGAAATCCTTGTATGAATATGTGAATATATAATTATTGAACATATCAGTCAATTCATGTCTCCCTCTGACTACAGTGGGTCTATTATTCTTGTCAATAATAATAATGCTGTCTATATCCTCACTGAGCAGAGGGGATAGTATTTCATTCTTTGGAAACTCGTCCTTTATCTTGACCGCTGCAAGGATCTCGCCCCCGAGTGATTTTCTCAATACCATATAGTCAATCAATTTAATAAATTCATTACTCTCCTTTATGGCAGGAATCAGGTCATTCAGGTCACTGTCGGCAATCATGCACGAATCAATATCAATGATCTCATTGGATTTCTTCTTGAGGAAACCGAGCTTCCCATTGCCTGCTGTCAATCTTATATTATTCCTGTATCCCCTGGATTTTGATGCGAAGACATCAATACCCGACTTCAGAGAGTGGGAGGCATTTCTCATAAAAATATCTTTGAGCATCTCTTCTTTTATCTCCAATTGCCTGCTGTATCTGATATGCTGAAAATCACATCCTCCGCAATCAGAGAAATACGGGCATTGGGGCTTTATCCTGTCCGGGGATGCAAGCCTTACATCCGCCTCTGCAATAATATAATTCTTCTTTGATACAATAGGTCTGTATTGGACAATCTCACCGGGAATGACATGCCTCATCATAATAACCCTTCCATTATCTCTGGCAAGCCCCATGCCATTACTGATTATTTTCTCTATCTTTACACTATGCTCCACATTATTCCCTTAGAATAATAAAATCTCCCAATGACAGATCCGAGAGTGTATCCTCTATGATAATGACTGCAGTTTTCAGTAAACTGTCTGCATAATTCAGCTGTGTCATAATACCGTCATTATACTCACAATGAAATCTTCCTGTTATAAAAACTATACTACCGCTGCTGTCAGCAAAAGAGATAATTGAATGAGCCATTGTGGCATCCTTCAGGAGCTGCGCCCTGAATAGATTTTCATTATCCATCATGCCGGACATTGCTGTTTTGTTGTTCTTGATGGACTCCATTGTCTCCATAAATCTCTTTTTGTAATCATCACTGTAGGTCTGAGGAATGTCAAACAGCGAACTGTCTGCAGTATCAGGCAATGTGCCGCTGCGTGCTGCAGCACTCGCAATATATCTCGGTATATTCCCTGCAATGACATTCAAGCCATTGGCTGCAGCGTATTTGACCAGGGGTGCATAATCCTCAGAGTAATTGTTCCATGGCCGTGACTGTTCCAGCATCTCCCCCTCTGTAATCTCTCCTATGAGATAAGCATTGATAAATGGCTGGACATCCCTTTCAAACATTTCAAGACCCAGCGCAAAACTGCCCCTCTCATTGAGACCGCTGAAAATCTTGAGTTCCACAGCATGATGAAAATCATTATCATGCTTTTCTCCTATGACAATAACGTCATAATCAGCAAGTAATTCCAGCATTGCCTCAAATGTGATAAAGGACCCTGTACTTGTTCTGCATACAGATGCATTCAAGGGGAGGATCAATACAATAAGAATAATCAATATATATTGTTTCATCATATCTCCTTTCATATATTGATTATTACTCAAAATCCCATTGAGGTCAATCCTCTTCTACTGATAGTGTTTCATAAATCATTTAATTTTTGGTTAATTCAAAAAGGGTCTGGAAATAACACGGATTTATACTATAATAACAGTATGAAGATAATAGTTTCAATAATATGCATGATATTTGCTCTGGGCATATTCCCGCTCGCCGTGAGAAGTGACGGAGATATATCCATTGGCTACTTAGATGAGAATGGT
>JAXHVG010000033.1:0-3958 GCA_034189245.1 Caldifarciminota bacterium | reverse complement strand
CGGATATTGTAGGTAATTCAATATTCGGGAAAAGTTCTATCGGAACACTTGTAAGGGAAATCACACCCAGAATGAGAACAATCAGAAATGCAACTATAATAAGTATTGGCCGTTTTATTGCTAATTTAATCATTATTACCTCACTTTATCCTTATCTTTTGACCATCCCTGACAAAGGATGACCCCACTGTTATAACGCTGTCACCGCTTTCAATGGAATTGATTATCTCAATATAATCATTACCCATAAGCCCCGTTTCCACAGGCGTCTTTACTGCCTGGCTGTTTTTTATTATATATATGTATGCACCCTCTTCGTCTCTATGATATGCTTCATGGGGTATGCGAAGCACACCATCCTTTTCCTCGGTGAAGAGCTCTATTGAAGCAGTACCATTTATCAATTTTCTGTTGCTGTTTGACAGAATGATATCCACTGAACCGAGCCCCGACTTGTTATTGGGCAAATAGGAACATCTGCTTACTTGGCCATTATACCTGTCTCCATTTACAATAATCTCAGCATTGACGCATTTCTTCAGTTTATTGAGTATATTCTTGGGCACATCTATCCGTGCCATGATTCTTGAGGGATCTGAAATATTAGCAACAGGTGCTTGCGGCATTACAGGCTGTCCTTTGAGGAATGTCAGATCATATACAATGCCGTTGATGGGTGCCTTAATTTTGGCTGATTCATATGTCATACCCGGTATGGACCTGTCTATTTCTGCTATTGTCTGATCCTTTTTGACATATTCCCCTTCACTGACATTGTATTTGATGAATTTACCCGGCACGTCCGGGTATATCTCTGTCTGATTGATGCCTTTCAATGTCCCGTAGAATTGTTCTTTCAGTATGACATCGCCCTTTTCTATAATTGTAAAGTCCACAAGACGAATAAATTCCTTTCCGGTCACTTCAGGTCTTCTTCCCCTGGCTACAAAAATACCTGCTACTATTAAAATAATTATGATTGCGAGAACGATATATTTCTTCATTGTTCCTCCTTATAAAAGTCCGACTGCATTGAGCAGTGAATAATACTGTACTATGAGATTATAGAGTCCCTGTGAATAATCAGCCTTAGCCTGTATGTATCCGGACTCAGCATCAAGATAATCCGAATTGGATATTATCCCCTGTCTGTACTGATCCTTTGCCATCTGCCATGCCTCTTCTGCAAGCTCCAGACCGGACTCATATGTATTCATATTCATCTGCGAGACATTGTATTTATCATACATCTCTCTGACTTCCGCTTTGACCTGATTATTCATATTCGCATAAGCCATTTTTATCTGTTTCTGCTGATGCCCTGATTTCATTATATCCAGCACTCTCTTGCCTCCAGTAAAGACATCAAATGACATTGACAATCCCCATGTAAAAGACCGGTCAATTGCCAATGTATCAGAAAACAGTATCAGTGAATCCTGGCTTGCATTGGGAATATTATTGTATGAATTCTGTGCAAATCCGACAATATTGGGCAGGAATGCAAGCTTTGCCATGAGCGCAGCCCTGTCAACAATATCCACATTTTTCTCAAGTATTTTGATATCCTTTCTTTCCCTTAGGGCTTCTGCTGATAACTCATCTTTATCTTTATCACTCATATCTATTGGCTTTGGTTTCTGACTTATTTCTACGAGTCCTGTTTCCAGTTCAATCTCTGCATCAAAGGGCATTCCTATGAGTATTTTCATGGACCGCATCAGATTTTCTTTGGCATTCTTCAGTTCAGCCGCACGCGGTTTTACTGCATTGTACTGTGTGCGCGCTGATAATAGCTCAAGTCTGCTGGCAGCTCCTGCCTCGTATCTGCTGCGGGCACTGGTAAGGTGCTCCTCCTTTGCCTTAAGCAATGACTCTATCATATCAATGGATTCCTCCATCAGTAAACCCGACATGTACATCTGTATTACTGCCATCTTGATATCCGATCTGTTCCGGGAATACTCCAGATTCTTTATATCATTTTGTGTCCTGGATATCAGATAACCGTTTATCAGTTTGCCTCCCATGAATATCGGCACGGAAAGCTGCATGTCAACAGAATAATTGTCTTCAACAGCCATCTTTATTTCCTGCACTCCCATAGGAGTCGGCATAGCGAAAGTCGGAACTGAATCCAATTTAGTATAACCTGCACTTACTGTAAATTTGGGCAGGAAATTACTGATAGATGAATATTTGTCAATTTTAGCCATCTCCCTGTCTTCAAATGACATCTTAAGGCCGGGCGCATTATCCAATGCATAATCTATTGCCTCATTCAATGTCATTGATAAAACCGAAATTGACAGAGTAATAATCATTACTAGTGTAATTGCTGTTTTCCTGATCACTCTTCCTCCTTTTTTAGCATATCTATTATAAATTTTTTATATCTTCCGTATTTTGTTTCCGAAAATTTCTCTGACATAATTATATACTGCATCATGAATGTATTCAGTGAACCGATTATTATGTTCACAGCAATGTCAGAATCAATATCCCTGAAAACACCTTCACTTTTGCCTTGTTCTATAATTTGACATAATTGGCTGCTCCGTTTATTGTACATTTTCATAGGCCCCTTTTTATTGTCTTTCTTCACCTTTATCAAGAAACCGGGCAATTCCCTCATTAATAATTTTGCAAATGATTTATTGCTGATCACACCTTTCACTGTTACATCAAAATATTTGTTGAGCTTGAACAATGCATCACCCTCTGCATTGACTGCATCATCAGCATATTTAAGCCACTGTGACATCATATACTCCATACTGGACAGGTAAAGATCCGCTTTATCTTCAAAATACAGATATAATGTGCCTTTACCAACTCCCGCTTTGTCAGCAATATCTTTTACCCGGGTCTTTTCAAATCCATTTTCAGCCAATGCATTCAATGTTGCCCGGAGTATTCGTTCCTTCTTATTCATCTCACTCCTTATTTGATTACCATACAATATAATGAAAACTGACCAGTCAGTCAACCCCCAAATGATATTTTCTCCCTTGCATTATTCTATTTTTTTTATATAATAACAAAATAGACGAATGAGAATTATTAATTATTGTATAACAAGGAGATTGGATGAAGGTAGAATGTCCAAAATGTCACAGCAAATATGAGATAGAGGATTCATATATACCTATAGGCGGTGCACCTATTCAGTGTCCCAATTGCAGCAATATATTCGGAATCTATGTATCCCCTATTGATATACCAATGACACCCATTGAAGAGACAGAGGCGCCGTCAGAAGAAATTCCTGCAGAAGAGCCCCCAGTTTCACAACCTGAGCCGGCAGAGCAGGAGGAAACCTCCGAACTGGGCAGTGTCTTGTCCAGTGCAGCCAGGGCAGCTGAAGAGTCAAAGACAGAAGAGATGCCCCAGCCGCCTCAGCCTGACGAGAGTTCCGAACTGGGCAGTATGCTGAGCAGTGCAGCAGAACATGCTGCTGAAAAACCTGAGGCGCCTGCAGAGCAGACCTCATCCGGTCAACCGGAAATAGAAAAATCACCTGAACCGCCGCAGGCAGAGCAGACACCGCCTGATCTAGGCGATATGCTAGGCGGAGGTCCATCACAGCCTGCTTCCCAGAGTGAACAGCCTTCACCTGAACTGGGCAGTCAACCCGGAACTGAGAAATCACCCGAGCCTCCCGAAACAGAGCAGACACCGCCTGATCTCGGTGATATGCTCGGCGGAGGTGCAGAGTCTAAGCAGGAAGAACCTTCCGGTAGCAGTGGATTTGAAATAGAGAAATCACATGAACCTCCTGCCGGTCAGGAGCTCCCCTCACCTGAACTGGGCAGTCAACCGGAAATAGAAAAATCACCTGAGCCGCCGCAGGCAGAGCAGACACCGCCTGACCTCGGTGATATGCTCGGCGGAGGTGCAGAGCCTAAGCAGGAAGAACCTTCCGGCAGCAGTGGATTTGAAATAGAGAAATCACATG
>JAXHVG010000329.1:0-22636 GCA_034189245.1 Caldifarciminota bacterium | reverse complement strand
TTTTTCTATCAATATGCCTGACTCCAGTATAGTCAGGTATATTGATAGAAAAAGAGCAGTTTGATGAAGCAGCCCGTCTGCTTGCAGACCTCTATGAAGAGGACAAGGGTTCTGCATTTGAGATAGAGGAATATGTCAACAAGCTGCTTGAACAAGATGAGAGCAATTTGACAGGACTGGACCTGCTGCTTTCAATATACTACAACAGGGGACAGCCGGAAAAATCCAAGACATTGCTTGAATATGTATTCTCCCTTGAAGGAGACCAATACAGCGAAATTGCGGAGAAGCACTACCGCAAGCTCAATGAGAAGTATCCTGAAAACACTGATTTTCTGCTCGGATTCGCACTTGCACTAATAAAAAACAGGAAGATTACAGAGAGCAAATCCATTATACTGAAGTCAGTTTCCCGGCAGACCGGTATTCTTTATGATATTATTCCCGCTTTTTACGAACCTGCAAGTGAAAACAGTGAAATTGCTGCAGGCATACTTGATATTATAAAGGCGATTGACAGAAACAGCATTGATCCGTTTCTCTACGATTACACCCTCACGGAGACCCTCTATCTGGCAGGCAATATCAAGGATTCCATAGACAGTATAATGAGGATGCTGGAGAATTATCCTGACAAGGAAGATGCCATTATGGAGATAGGCGAACGGCTCAGCAAACGGTATCCCAATGATACGAATATTCTTGAATTCAAATTCAACTATCATATTGCAAAGGAAAACTTTGATAAAGCCCTGCAGTCCACAATGCAGCTTTATGAGAATAAAGACCTTATAGGTCATGTGCTGGATAACCTCTATGTTCTCTACAGGCATCAGCCGGATAATTATGAAATTGTAAAGAATATACTGATGGTGCTTGATGAAATGGGTATGTATGAGAGGATAATCAATGAATCGGATGATTTCATTGAGAATATACCTGATGAGAGAAGCGGTATTGTAAGATACTACATAGGCAAATCCTATGCAAAGAAAGGCAAAGTGGATGATGCTGCTCAATACATATTCCAGGCTATTACACTGGATAATTCAATCATAGAAGAGGCAATCACAATACTGAAAGAGGCATTGGATGTGGATTATTCATCCATCCGTCTTCACTATGCGCTTGCACATGCGTACAATAACAACAATATGATATCCGAGGCTGTTGATGAACTTATGAATATATATCAATTGGACAATTCTCAGATAGAGACAGTGACCAGGGATCTGCTTAATTTCTATGAGACAAACAGAAGCAATCCGAAGATAGCATTCGGTCTGGGCAGACTGTTCCTCATATCCAAGGAATATCCCAAGGCAGTGCAGAAGTTCAAGGAGACCTATGAACTGGACAATTCCTTTATAGAGCCGATACTCAATCATCTCTCCTCACTTCAGGAGAATGAGAATATAGAAAGCGGCGAGATTCTCTACCTGATGGGTGTTCTGTACTATGAAAAGAATATGCCGAAGATGTCAGCTGATTATCTCTACAATGCAATGTCCATAGAGACAGATCTCAAGCAGCCTGTGCTCAATCAATTGAGGAAAATCATTAATACACATCCTGACGATATTTACGCCAGATTCTCGCTGGCGCAGATATACATTGAGATGGCAAATTATGTCCAGGCAATTCAGATTCTGAGACAGATAGAGACAATTGACCCGAGAGAATCCAATAATATTATTGAGTATTACAATACAATGCTTGCAAAGGAACCGGATAATCCGGTGATACTCATGTCAATGGCAGATTCATACCTGCAGATGGGAAAGATTGACAGGGCAATTGATATATTCAATAAGATACTCTCTATTGACAGGAGCCAGATAGATGATGTGCTGGAAAGACTCCTGGAATTCCCCGATAAGAATATTGATATTCAGCTGTTTCTCTCTGATCTGTACAAAGAGAAGGGGGATTACTCATCGGCAGTCAATTGGCTCAATGCAGTATATATATCAGATTTTTCAAAGCACGGCATTATAAGGGACAAATTGAATGATCTTCTTGACCAGTATCCCAATCAGTCCAATGCTCTCATGCTTCTATCCAAGATATACTACAATCTGGATAATTATGAGCAGCTCATTGAACTCTCTCATAATATCTTTGACAGAAGTGAGAATCCGGAGATGAAATTCCGTTCAGGCATGCTGCTTGCACAGGCATACAGGAAAACAGATAATGAGGAAAAGGCATCCGATATCATCTACAGGATGAAACAGGAGAACAGGGAGCTATTCTACACTGTTCTTGTACAGTTCTATGAAGAGGAGAAGAGTAGCAGGATATACCGCCTTAAAGAACAGTTCAGCAAGAATGAGGAGAAGGAGGAGATCAGGCTTGAATATGCAAAATACCTTATTTCGCAGAATAATTTTGACAAAGCCAGGGAACTCCTCAGTCATAGATTCAGTAAGAAAGAATTGGATTTTGACCGTCTCTACTATCTGGGTAAGATAAGCGAAAAATCCAATAATCTCATATTCGCTCTGCAGATAGCCTCCAATCTGAGGCATTCCATGAAGGTTGAGCACATCTCTTTCCTCATCAAACTCTTCAAGAAGATGGGATATTACGGGGAAATAGATTCCCTTCTCAGTGAACATAAGGAGCTTTCTCTGTCAGTGAACAGGAATAATATCTCAAGCAATGTGTTTACCGAATATAAAATAATCACATAAAAAGGAGAAATGATGGATAATCAATACAACAGCAATAATGACAATGATAACCAAAATGAAAATCCTCCGGCAGCAGAAAGGGACAATCCGGCAGGCAGCAGTATAAACAGTGAAGATATAGGAGAATTAAAGAGACAGATTGAACGCATCTATGAACAGATTCATCAGACCAATGAATCCATAGATTTTGCAGTGAAAAGCATGAAGGATATCAAAGGCGGGATTGACGAGCAGAATCCCATTCTCAGAGAACTCAATATCAATGATAAGATTGAGGATATTTATAAGAGTATAAAAGGACTTATGGATGAATATCCCGGCAAGGATATGTTCAGCAATACCAGTGATACACTCAAGGCAATAAAAGACAGTATTGAGAAGGTCTCTGATAAGGATGCCAATGGCCTCAATGATATATCCATTCATCTTGATGCAATTACGGAGACACTCTCAATACTGCAGGAGTCAAATGAACACTTGAAGAATATGAAGAATACTTTTGAAGAGGAATCCAATAATATACAGGTCAAATTAACAGAATCATCGGAGAATATAACTGAAAAGATAGACAGACTCTCCGGTCTGCTGGAAAAACAATCCGATTCCATTTCAAATATTGCTGAGTCCAATAAAGAATTTCTTGATAAATCATTATCCAAAATAGAGGAATTCATTTCAAAAGTCAATGAATCAATAGATAAGACAAATCAGATCTATGAATTTGAGAAGCAGCTCAGTGAAAAGAGGGAGGAGGAGTTCAATATAATCAAAGCAAAGCATTATAATGAAAAGGGTCTTGTACTCTTCTACAGAGGTGTATTCTCTGCTGCACTTGATCAATTCTTCAAAGCACTTGAACTCAATGAGGATTCTCCCGAGATACTCAACAATATCGGACAGACATATCTCAAGATGAAGGAATATGACAAGGCAGAGGAGCATTTCAAGAAGGCAATTGAAATATTCCCTGATTTTGCAGAGTGTTATAATAATCTCGGTCTTCTCTATATGGACAACAGGAAATATGAACTGGCAATTGAGAACATGAATAAGGCAATTTCACACTATTCGGATTTTGCAGAAGCCTATCTCAATCTGGGGAATGCATACAAGCAGCTTGATCAGGTTGAAAAGGCAGTTGAGAACTGGCAAAAGGCAGTTGAGATAGATCCCTTCAATGAAGGGGCAAAGAAAAACCTAAAACTCTATAAAGAGGGAGATGTCAATGTCTGAAGATTTCCTCAAAAAGATTAAGAACAAGAAGGAAGGAAAAGAGAATAATCCCTTCAATAAACTCTTTGAAAATAAATCAAAGGCAGCTGAACCAAAAGAAAAGAAAGAAGAGGAAGCCGGAATAGAGGGTATAGAGAATCTCGGCAATAATTCATCACAGTCAAAGAAAGAGTTTGATTTCAGTGACAATGAAACAGTGAAACCTGATAAAACAGAGCTGTCAGAGTCCGCAGATGATAGTGCTGCCCGGAAAACTGATGATTCACTGTCATCAATCCCGGAGAAGGATATGACAAAATCGGACATATTCAATGATAATCAGGAGGATGAGGGTGAAAGAGATCTTGTTATAAACACCAGTTCTTCATACAAGAATCTGGAGTTTGATGATCATTCCAGCAATAAGGATAATCCCTTCAGTGAGGATATAATAAGCCGCATAACAGGTCTTCTCAAATCCAATGAACCAAGCAGGGCTATTGAGATCATAAGGAAGACAATGAATGAATAATAAAAGCAGGGAAATACTTGCTGACAGCAATGCTGTCAGCACAATGATTGAGGATATTGCTGTCAGGATATCCGAGAAAACCCCTTCACTGCCAAATACTGTCCTTATAGGTATTATCAAGAGGGGCGATATTATTGCATCAAGGATAAGCAGTATAATAGCCCGGAGGACAGGCATAGGTCTGCCGGTAGGCAAGATTGATATCAATCTGTACAGGGATGACCTCTCGCTTATTGACTACCATCCGTCAATAGAACATACTTCAATCCCATTTGACATCAATTCAAAGACAGTGATACTGATTGACGATGTGTTCTTCACAGGCAGAACAATAAGGTCTGCACTCAACGAGATCATGGATTTCGGCCGGCCTGATAAAATTAAATTATTTACACTGATAAACAGACAAAGCAGTGAGTTGCCTATTTGCCCCGATTATTCAGCACTCAATAAGAAGATTACGAAAAATGATATCATAAATCTTCATCTCAATGAAATTGACGGAAGAGAAGATATTGAAATTATCAAGGGGGAAAATTGAAATGGACAAAGAAGCACCTGCTGTCAATTGAATCTCTTTCAGCAGAAGAAATAGGTATCATACTTGACAATGGCCTGTCTTTCAGGGAAGTTTTGGACAGACCCATAAAAAAGGTGCCGGCACTGAGAGGCAAGACAGTTGTTAATCTCTTCTTTGAGCCCAGTACTCGTACTCTTGTATCATTTGCACTTGCTGAAAAACACCTCTCTGCTGATTCAGTTAATGTGTCTGCAAAAACATCCTCTGTATTGAAAGGAGAGACACTGCTGGATACTGCGAGGAATATTGAATCAATGAAAACAGATATGGTCGTTATCAGACACTCATCACCCGGTGCTGCCCGTTTCCTTGCTGAACGTATTGATTCAAATGTCATTAATGCAGGAGACGGCATACATGAACATCCCACACAGGCATTGCTTGACTTGATGACAATAAAGGAGCATTTCAAGGATTTCAATGGCCTCAATATCATGATTCTCGGTGATATAGCTCATTCCAGAGTAGCACGCTCTCTGATATGGTCATTCAACAAACTGGGTATAAACACAACCCTTTGCGCTCCCCCTACCCTTATGCCCATGTATATTGATGATGTTGATGTGAATATTGAGTATGATATTGACAGGGCAATAGCCAACCAAGACATAATCTACATACTGAGAATGCAGCTTGAAAGACAGAAGAGCGGTCTATTCCCCTCACTCAGTGAATACATAAAGTATTATTCACTAAGCTTTGAAAGATTCAAGAGAATAAAGGAAAGAACAATGATCATGCATCCGGGTCCTATTAACCGCGGTGTTGAAGTTGACGGTTCTGTTGCTGACAGCAGTAATTCACTGATACTCAATCAGGTCACCAATGGTGTTGCTGTGAGAATGGCAATACTCTATCTGCTTAATGGAGGCAAGGATAATGAGTGAAATGATTCTGAATAATTGTCATATTGTCAATCATGACACTGAACTCAAGAACAAGACCATATACATTGAAAATGAAAGGATAAGAGCAATAAAAGAAAAACCGGATCCCAATGGACTGGATATGAAAGGCATGACAGTTCTTCCCGGTCTCATTGACATGCATGTTCATCTGAGAGAACCGGGGGAAGAACATAAGGAAGACATATTGTCGGGCAGCAGAGCTGCTGCAAAAGGCGGTTTTACAGGCATTTGCCTGATGCCCAATACCAAGCCCCCTGCTGATACACCGCAGGCAGTATCTTTTCTTGTAAAGAGAGCCAATGAAACAGATATAGTGGATATATTTCCTTTCGGGGCATTGACCAAGAAACTGGAGAGCAATGAGATAACGGAGATATATGATATGATAAAGGCAGGAGCCTGCGGTTTTTCGGATGACGGCGAGGGAACTTCAAACAGTAAAATACTGTTCAATGCTGCAAAATACTGCCTGAGGGATGATATCCTCATTACAACCCATTGCGAGGATAAGGTGTTTACTGAGGGAGGACAGATCAATGATTCCCGTATTGCTCTTGAGACAGGTCTCAAGGGCATACCCCATATTGATGAGGATATTATTGTTTACAGGAATCTGGCAATTGCATCCTATCTCGGTGCACGAATGCACATAGCCCATGTATCATCATCACATTCACTGGATATAATTGATGATTTCAAGAAGAGGGGTGATAAAATTACCTGTGAGGTCACACCTCATCATCTGTTATTCAATGACACAGTGTACAAAAACTTTGATACAAATTACAAGGTTAAACCGCCTCTCCGCACAGAGAAGGATAGGAAAGCATTGCTGGCCGCTCTAAAGAACGGCATCATTGATATTATTGCAACAGACCATGCTCCTCATCAGATATATGAGAAGGAGGTGGAATTTGAAGCTGCCCCATTCGGCATCCTGGGTCTGGAGACTGCACTTGTTTCACTCTACACATATCTAATTAAGGATAATACACTGACCTTCAGAGACATTGCCCGCAGTATGTCCTACAATCCATCCAGAATCCTCGGTATTGAAGAGCATTATATCAAAGAAGGCGCATATGCCGATATCACTGTTTTTAACAGTGACGCAAAGACAAGCATCACTAGGGATTTCATATCTTCCAAATCATTCAATACACCATTCAAGGATAAAACACTTGACGGGAGGATAGAGCTTACAATCAGAAAGGGCAGGATTGTATATGAAGCAGAATAAAAAAAGCCTGTATTTCAATTATGAGGACCTCAGCACGATTCTCAACAGGGAATCCTCATATATACAGCATCTGAAGAATGATTTCGGCAAGAATACGGTCTTCAGAAACAATGTTGAACAGATTGCCTCTGTATGCTCCAAGAGAGATATAAGCAATGAGTGCATAGATGTTCTCCTGAGAAATGTCCAGGCAGGCATACTATATACATTTTTCTCACCTCAGTACCTCAAAGCAATTGAATCAATTTTCCCTCTCATACTCTCCGACTCATTTAAAAAGGAACAGCTCAAGGAAGCAGTCAAACCCGTTTATAAATCCGTACTGCTTAATAATAAAACCCACAGTCTTATATTTGAAGCTGCTGTCATAAAATTATTTCTGGAGTACTATGATAACAATAAATCAAATGTCAGCGGGGATGTGAAATATTTTGACAATGCCCTCAATTTTCTCAGGGATTCACTCATTGAAATAAGGAATGAACTCCATTCCTACAATATATTCAACAGACAGTTCCACAGGGAGATCTTTGATAAATCCTATATACCGCCCAAAACAGTATTGAGCAAACCGGAAGAGATGCTCAAGAAGAAGATACACTCCTACTATTTCCCTTACAGATTATTCTTTGACTTAATGAAACTCTTCAATACACTCGGGTCACTGGAGAGGGAGCTTGAAATAATCAGCTATTATGAGGACAGGACAATATGGTCCATTGATGATATTGATTCACCTCCCCATCTCTACTATATTCCATTTCTCCGCGATGAGGTGAAGAATATTATCATCAAAACAATAAACAAGAACTCCAAGCAGACTGAGGAGTATCTCAAGAAAGAGGAGAATGACCTTGACTCGCAGATCAACAGGATAAAATCAGATCTCAAAGATGATCTGGCTGCTTTTGAGAACAATTTCAAGAAGGAAATTGATGATTCACTCAAATACCCGCTTGATGTATCACTGGTAAGCAAGATCAATTCATATATCATTGATTTCAACAGGAAATCCATGGCAAGCATACTGATGTCCAATAAACTGCTGGAGAGATACAATGTATTGAAGAAGAAGATGATCAAGAATGAACAGCTGCGCAATATTGACTATGACAGTATTGTGTCTGCCTATAAGAACAATTCAAATCTTAATACATCGGATGTATTCCTCTCACTGATGGCTTTCAATGATTATTCCAGGTACTATGATGAGATCTTTGAAAAACACAGAAAATATATCGTAAAAACAGCAAAACAGAGTTTTGACACATTGAAAAAGGCCTTCAAGGAAGGAGACAAATCCTCTGAGGATGATCTGCTGCTCATGAAGAATATACTGAAATCCAAAACATTCTCCACTGAATTCAATTATGATTTTGTCAAGGACAATTTCTTCTCCATTATGAAGAGTATTGAGAATGATCTCATGACCAATCTGCTTATTAATAGTATCAGGATTTACAATAAGGAGTTCTGCAGGAGCAAGATTAAACAGAAAAAGGAGATCTTCTATGTCACGGATTTCCTTATACCGCATGACAATTATGTTATATTCTCAGAAGAGAGCAGTGCTGTCAAACATTTCAGTATTAATAATGAAAAATTCAATGAGATAGGCAATATTATCCGCAAACACTACTCCAAGGTGGTATCCACACTGGTATATGATATCAGAGGCTCATCACTAATGAGCTCAAAACTCAATAATGCTCAGAAACAGACATATATAATGCGGAAATTTCAATCCGGTATAAACAGTACAATAAAGAAACACAGGGGTTTTGCACTCAAGGAAACCGGTGACGGAGGCATTGCACTATTCTTTAACAGAACAAGGGATATTTACAGGAATCTGTACAAAGAGACTGTTTCATCAAGGAATTTGCACATAAGGCATTCCATTGCAACAGGAACAGATATCAATATCCGGGAATCACAGGAATCATCTTCACTTGCAATTGACTGCTCCATTGAAATGATAAAGAATGCCGAGAAATTTATTAAAGAGAATTATATGAATTACAGGGAGTGGTTCTTTGATGTCACTGAAAAGGAATTGAAGCATGAAGGTGTGGAGTATGCACTGCTGCCCCCTGAATTCAAATCCCTATTCAGAATAGGTGTCGGCATTGCCTCAGGCACAGTCAATAAGGACATTGATCTCAATATTAATGCATACGGGGATATTGACATTTACGGAACAGATATCAATCAGTCGCAATTTTTCTCAGAGGGACGCAATCCTCAGGAATCTCTTCTTATTATTGATCATGCAACACTGTTCAATCTGATGCTCAATAAGGATTTTGTTCTGGATGATATTGATATAAAGCCGGATGAACTGTTGGCGGACTTCATTCTGAGCAGTAAACATATTGTACACAATCAGCTCAAGTATGTCGGCGGATATCTGATTGATTTCTTAGGGCTCTATTATATTGATGAGAGCAACAAGAACAAAAGAATTGCTTACGATTATATACCGGATAAATTATCCATAACAGACAATGGGACGCTTCTCATTGAGAAACGCCCCGTAAAACTGCTTTACAGAATAAAATCTATTTGATTTTTATTGCTTCTTCTTCCCTGAATCCTTGCCTTTGTACTTCTTGAGGAATTTATCCACTCTTCCTGCAGTATCAACAAACTTCTGTTTGCCTGTGAAGAACGGATGGCATTTTGAACATATTTCAACCTTTATATTTTCTTTGGTTGCCCTTGTCTTAAAGGTATTTCCGCATGCACAAACCACTGTTGCTTCTTTATATTCCGGGTGTATTCCTTCTTTCATAGAATCCTCCTATTATTGCGTCATCATTTTTAAAAATTCTTCATTATTCTTTGTTGTCTCCATCCTGTTGATCATAAACTCCATTGCTTCAACAGGATTCATCTCACTGAGCAGTTTCCTCAAAACCCAGACCTTTGCAAGCTCATCCTCCGACATAAGCAGATTTTCCTTCCTCGTTCCGGATTTATTGACATCCATTGCCGGGAATATCCTCCTGTCAGCCAGTCTCCTGTCCAGTACAAGCTCCATATTGCCTGTGCCCTTGAACTCCTCAAATATAACTTCATCCATACGCGAGCCTGTTTCAATGAGGGCTGTTGAAATAATAGTCAGTGATCCCCCATGTTCAATATTTCTTGCTGCTCCGAAGAATCTCTTCGGTTTATGCAGTGCATTTGAATCAACACCGCCTGACAATGTTCTGCCGCTGTGAGGAGTTACAACATTATAAGCACGGGCAAGTCTTGTGATAGAGTCAAGCAGTATAACAACATCCTTCTTCTGTTCAACAAGACGCTTGGCTCTCTCTATTACAATTGATGCCACTTGAACATGCCTGTCAGCAGGTTCATCAAATGTTGATGATATGACCTCGCCCTTCACTGAGCGTTCCATATCAGTCACTTCCTCCGGTCTCTCGTCAATAAGCAGTACAATGAGGAATATCTCCGGATGATTTATTGCAATGGCATTAGCTATTTTCTGGAGAAGCATTGTCTTGCCTGCCCTTGGAGGAGATACTATAAGTGATCTTTGGCCTTTCCCTATGGGGGAAAGCAGGTCCATTACCCTTAATGATACATCACTCTCCGGTATCTCCAGATTGATCTTCTCATTGGGGTAGAGGGGTGTCAAATTGTCAAAGAGTATCTTCTTGATGGCATCCTTGTAACTCACATAATTGATTTTCTCTATTTTAATAAGAGCAAAGTACTTCTCATTGTCCTTGGGGGGCCTTACCTGCCCGTATATTGTATCACCTGTCTCCAGCCCGAATCTCTTGATCTGGGACGGTGATACATAAATATCCATCGGACCGGGCATATACGAGTACTCCACCTGACGGAGGAATCCGAAACCCTCTTTGGATATTTCCAGCACACCTTCACCGTGAATATCCCCATTCTGTTCCGACTGCTTCTCAAGAACCCTGAATATGAGGTCTTGTTTCCTCAGTGTATTGATATTTGATACTTTAAGTTCCTTTGCAATTGTCACGAGTTCATCAAAACTCTTCTTTTTTAAATCCTGTATTTTCATATACTTCTCTTGTTAGGGTTAGGGGTTTGATTTAATATACTGATTACTCTGTCATTGTCAAGTATCTTCTTCAGCAAGCTCTTTCTCAACATTCTTAAGCTTGATGGATTTGGAGTCAATCTCCTGTACATTTGAAAGGATTTCCTCCATGGATGCTGTCTGCTGCTCTATTGAAGCTGCTATCTCCTCCGTATTGGTGGATGTCCGGGTTGAGAGATCAGCTATTTCTTTTATCTTCTCCGCATATTTCTCAATTGACTCCATCTGTTCATCAGATGCATATGATATCTCTTTTATCATATTAACAGTCAATGTAATAGCTTTGGATATCTGCTGGAACTGTTCCTTTGTTTCATCAATAAGATGTTTCCCGTCATTGACAAATTTATGCTGACTCTGTATGAGATCAACAGTATTGCCTATATCATCCTTTATCTCTTTTATAAGATTGGATATTCTTCGTGTTGATTCCGATGACTGTTCGGCAAGTTCTCTTATCTCTTCAGCAACTACTGTAAATCCCTTGCCGTAATCTCCCACACGCGCTGCCTCAATAGCTGCATTCAGTGCCAGGAGGTCTGTCTGTTCGGATATCTTGGTTATAATGTCCAGTATTTCATTGATCTGCTCTGATCTGCTCTGCAGCAGTTCAATCCTCTCCAGAGCATTATTGACATTAGTGACAATCCTGTCAAAATTGTCCATTGTGGACGAAACCTTTTCAAGACCTGAGCTGGATGCATTGTTGGCTTTCTTTGAAGCTGTCTGTGTCATATTGACCTTTGATTTGACACTGTCTGAGAGACTTGTTATCTTACTGACCTCAGCCTCTGCCTTCTTGACCCTTTCATTCTGATCATTCATATCAATGGAGATACTCTGAATTGTTGCTGCCACCTCTTCAGTTGAGGCTGTTATCTCCTCACCTGTTGACGCCAGCTGACCTGTTACTGCCGAGAGTTCATTGGACATACTCATCATTGTTGATATGAGTCCCTCTATTTTATTTAGAAACACATTGAAATTAACAACCATTTCGCCGGTTTCATCATTGGATGTTACAGGTAATTCCTTAAGATCACTCGCTTTGCCTGAGAGCATGCTTATCAGATATCTGTTTACACTCTCTACAGGCCTTACCATTGTGAGCATGAGAATTATTGACAGTATCACATTCATAACTATCAGAATGGAGTAAATAATCCAATTGGTGCTTATCATGATATTTATATATATGATAAATAAAATGATAAAATTGACGGTTACCATGAATTTCCATTTGAGATTGATATGCCTTAACTTGTCAAGTATATCCTTTCTGTACATTGCGGGATCAAATACATATTTCCTGATCTTGTTTATGAAAACAAGCTGGGCAACATAGAAATTTACCATACCCATAAAGAGGGCTATGAAAATGGAATCAAGCATGCATATAATAAGCTGCTGTACAGGCATTCCCTGGAAAAGGAGAAGTATGGCCAGTACAAGGGGGGCAATTGTAAAATGTAAAAACATGTGAAAAGCTGATACAGCGGGACTGTTCATCATAAAAAGATATTCCTTTATCTTCCTCTCCTTAATATCCTTCCTGGACATATATTTCCTGAATCTCAGTCTCTGGACAATATCATACTCTGCGGCAAGGGACACTCCCACTATCGAGCCGGAAATCATTATAAAGGTCATATATTTGTCTGCAATATCAATTGTATTGGGTACTAATATGATAAGCAGGGGCAATCCCACTAAAAGCGCGGGAAGATTAGTGAATAATGTATAGAAATTAAAATGTTTTTTCATATATTTTCCTTATTGATTGTTCAGTACACCGGATTTATCCGGTATATCATAAGCTCTCCTGATATGCGGTATTGTTATAGAACCGCCGACAATAAGAGCAATATCAAATATTTCTGAGAATTCATCCTTCTTCACTCCCGGATCAATACACTGGATTGTATGATACTTCAGATGCTCTCTTTCATTTCTGAATTTTTCTATTTCATTCATTTTAAATAAATTTTTGTGGAATAATTATTTGAATATACATATAATCATTTCGGTAATACATTTGAAATATAACATATTTTTCAATTCCGGTCAATATCAATATTGACTATTGTTTATATATAAGTATAATGATTCTATGCAGAGACTATTCATAGTTGAGGATGATTATGACATTCTTGATCTCATCACAATGCTGTTTGAAGGAGATTATGAGATTGATTCAGAACAGTCAATAAGAAGGGTACTTGATAATCCCTCCAAATTGATTGAATCACACCTTATAATAACTGATTTCCTGACAGAGGACCTGACATGCAAAGAGCTTATAGAGCATTTCCCGGAAAAAACATTCCTTATTATATCTGCATATTCTCAAAATACACCCGATATTAAAAAACTCCTGAATAGACCCAATGTTTATTATCTTCAGAAGCCATTTGATATAATGAGCATAAAAAAAACTGTAAAAGAACTAATCTGATTTGAGTATTTTCATAACCTGCTGATACTCATCGCCCCTGAGCATTGATTCTATGTGTGTCATGGATATACCTGCATAGCATATACCCATTAATGTGCATATTCCTGTAATGAGCATTGAATAACCGAGCATATATGAAACGAAAGGGATAAGGACCATCAGTATGAGCCCGATAAAGGCAGGCCGTTTTACAACAGGTGTCAGTACCGCAAAAATAACTGCATAGGTTATCATAATACCGGGTATCAGAGTAATAAGAGCTCCCAGTGAAGTGGCAAGACCTGTTCCTCCCCTGAATCCTATATATACGGGGAATACATGTCCGAGAATAGCTGCAGCCCCGCATAGTATCATGAAGAATTCACTGCCTGTCAATATACCTGCTATCAAAACAGGAACAGCACCCTTTGAAATATCAAATATCAGTGTTAATGTGCCGAGCAGTACTCCGCCATTGACAAATACATTGGTACTGCCCATATTCTTCCTGAGTCCAATATCCCTGATATCCTTTCCTGTATTCAATTTGTAGAATACATATCCTGAAGGAAATGCACCTATGAGGTATGATACTACGAGTATTGAGAGATATCTAACAATTTGATTCATATGCTCCATAAAAAAGAAGGGGGCAAAAGCCCCCTTTCTTTAATTAACTGATTTCACTATATGAGGTGATATGAAAATCAATACTTCCTGATTGGTATTGGATGACTGATCACTCTTGAAGAGATGTCCCAGTACAGGTATTGATTTAAGGAACGGCAATCCCTCTTCACTCCTGGATTCTTCCTTTCTGACAAATCCGCCCATTACAACAGTTTCGCCATCCTGCACCATCTGGACTGTCTTGGCTGTTGTGGTTCTGATTGTGGGATTTGCCTGTGCTGCATCAACAGATGAAAGTTCTGCATAGATATCCAGTGTAATATCATTCATAGAATTGACATGGGGTGTGACATTGAGTATGGTTCCTGCAGTATACTGCGTATTCACTATATTACCATTCTGGTCAACACTCTGAACAAAGAACTGTGTACCGCTTAGTATCTCTGCCTCTGTATTATTTGTCGCTGTTATACGCGGATTGGAGAGGGTTTTGGATCTGCCGGTTTCCTCAAGTGCTGAGAGTGTTGCCTGAATCTGTGCAAAATCCCTTACAGTACCGATATTGACAGATCCGGGACCTGCAATGGGGGCATCCATACTTGCTCCGCCGGCAACATTGTACTCTGAATAACCTATGTTCTGAAGACTCCACTGTATGCCGAGTCCCTTTGATACACTCTGGCTGATCTCAACAACCTTAACGACAATTTCAACCTGAAGATTCTTTCTGTCAAGCTCCTGCACAACATCCTGTATCTTCTTATGAACATCATTGATATCCTTGACAATCAGGGCATTGGTCCTTGAATCAACACTGACCTGTCCCCTTCTTGAGAGCAGTGGTTTCAGTGCGGAATTGAGCTGCTTGGGATCGGCGAACTCAAGTTTATACACCTGAGTTACCATTGGCAGTGACTGTTCCATTGCTGTCTGTTCTGTGGCAAATTCCTTGTATGTGCCTACCCTTATCATATTGGGGTATTCCTCATAAGTAAGGCTTGCCAGACGGGTCACCATGTCAAATAGGTCCTTCCACGGGACATCCTTTACATGAACAGTAACATTGCCGGATACCTCATTGGAGATAATGAGATTTATACCTACATAGTCGGCAATACCGCGCAGCAGTGTCACAACATCGGCATTCTCAACATCCATACTGACTGTAAAATCCGTCTTGTATGTATTGAGGTCATCATCTTCCTTCTGAACAGATGATTCTTCGGATGCATTCCATGTCTCAAAGGTCTGCTCCAGATCATTGTCCAGTGTTATCACGACATTATTGCCCCTGTATTCCTTGGTGTACTCATACTTGCGGTCAATCTCCATCATTACCCTGAGAAAATTGGATTCATTGTCCTTCATGATCTCAATGGATTTGATTCCCGTAACTGCAGGCGGTTCATAATAGGTTCCGACAACTCCATTATCCACAGCAATGAGGTCAAATACAATAATATGCGGTGAGGTAATGGAAAAATCAGTGAAATTAATCACTTTATCCAGTTCAAGGATGATTTCGGTATTATTATCGGCAGGTTTGATTGTAATGTCTTCTAGCAGACCCAGAGCAAACATGTTTACAAATATGAGACCTGCTGCAATTACAAAAAGTGATTTCTTAAACATTTATAACCTCACTTTTTATTATTCGTAGTTTTCATTTTAATTACTTTTGTCCTGACTGTTCCATATTCATCAATCTTGAATATCACTGAATCAGGTTCAATCTTCAGTAGAACGCCGCTTGATACCTTTTGACCTTCATAGAATACATATCCCATACCTGTTGCATCCTTGAAGAGCGCCATGCGGCCGTTCTTCCCCTGAATCATTCCGTAATAAGAGGCTGTTTCAACCTCCAGTTCTCTCATACCTTCTCTCTGAAGCTCCAGGACTGATATAAAGGGATCACGGTATCTTCTTGTCATATATGAATATTCCTTGATGTCAAAAACAGTATCTGCTGCTGCCTCACTGTTATCCTCTTTCTCTTCTGCTTTCTGCTCCGTTTCCTTGCCATTGTCCTTAGCTGCATCATTCTGTGCAAGCAGTGTCATGGAAGCTGTCTCAGGTCGCACCTCTTCTGATGGTATGTCAGCTGCATCATTGCTCTTTTGGGCAACAAAAACCGATGTGACATTATCTATGAGTGTATTGAGCGGATTGGTCTGACTGCAGGAGACTGTGAGCATAACTATCATAATTGAAATGAGTATGCAATATCTCTTTTTCATTTTTTACCACCCTGTTGACTGTTTTCTCCATTTGAGGTCCCTTTGAAATAAGTGGTTATTGAAAATTTGGCCGAGACCGTATAATCACCTTCAGGGGTACTGGATATAGGACTTATCTCAATATCCTGTGTTTTGAATATCCTTGACTGATTCCCCAGTGATGTAAGATAGAGACCTATGGTACTGAATTTACCCAATACCTCCATACCAAATCCCATTGATGATGATTCGGAACCCCTTGAAACCGGTTTGGGGGACATTTTCTTGATCTTCACATTGTTTCTTTCTGCAAGCAGTGTGATAGTGTCAATCACCTCTTCAAAGTACTGTGAATCAGGAAGCATCTTGTCGGCAACCTTCAGCTGGGCTTCAAGCACCTTCAGTTTCTGAATGTATTCATCCATCCTGCTTGCCACTTTACGGGCTTCTGCTACCTGTGTGTTCACCTTATCATACTCCTTCTGCAGCTCGCTTATTCTCTTCGCATTCTTGGAATAATCAAATTTCCAATAGAGAAAACCGACTGCAATGACTATGACTGCGGTAATTATAATATTTCTAAGTAATGTTTTATCCATTTAAACCCCCGTTACTTTAAGAATTTGCAGGAGATTTCAAAGCTAATAATATCATGCCCGTCTGTTCTCTGGGAAACAAGGTCCTTTAGTTCAATGGAACCCTTGTCAATAAACTCATCCATGCTTTTGAGATTTGTCAGGAAATCCGTTATCATCAGATTGGAGAATGTCTTCCCAGAAATAGTCAGACGCTCACCATTTACCTTCAATGAGCTGAGCCAGAGATAATCCGGTATATTCCTGTTCAGCTGGTCAAAGAATCTGGGATATGTGAATTTCCCTACTGCAAGCTTCTTGATAGTATTGATCTTCTGCGATATCTTTTCCTCTTTTGCTTTCATATTCTCCACTTTCTTCTTCTCTGCCTCAAGACGCCTGAGCTCTGTTTTCTTCTCATCAATGTCCTTGGTCAGCCGGCCTATTGTTCCTGTCTGGGAGAAATGGATTATAATCAAAACAGCAAGAATAATAACCACAGCTCCTATACCGGCATAGAACATCATATTGCCCGGTACATTCAGTGAAAGTGAAGGCATGGAAAATTCGCGTTTCCGTTTTCGCTCTTCTTCCGGAAGTAAATTTATTTCTATCATAATAACCTCTTTTTTATGATGAACGCAGGCTTAAACCAAGAGAGAGGACAAGCAGCGGTGCAACCTTCTCTATTTCATCAAGTGCAAACAGCCCTTCCTTGATCTTTATTTTCTTAAAAGGATCTATCTTTTCCGTCTCTGTCTCAAATCTTGCATTAAAGAAATCCACAATACCTTCAGCATTGGATCCTCCGCCTGACAGTATTATCTTATCAACATTATCACGGTTTGTAAATGGTATTGCTCTTTCAACATTGACAGCCAGTTCATCAAAAAATGATTCCAAACCCTCTTTTACAACCTCATCAGCAAGTCCCTCAACCTCTTCACCCCTGAAGATCGCATCTATCTGATCCTTTGTTGCGCCCGGGATTTTCTGCAGAGTGGATTTGATGGCAACTGCAACATCCCTTGTAAAGAGATTCTGTTCACCTTCAATAAAAGAGAGAATAGTTGTTTCATATCCTATATGCACCAGTGCATAGACAGTTCCCGGCTGTGGTTCGTAATTCAGCTCAAAACAATTCTGTATGGCAAATGCAGGCACGTCAATAACAGCAGGCACAAGCTCTATTTCCTTTATCAATTCAATAAATGGAGCAAGGATTTCCTTTTTGGCTGCTACAAGCAGTACATCTATCTTGCCTTCCTCATCAGAAGGCCCGAGTATTTTATAATCAATCTGGACATCCTCTATGCCATAGGGAATATTGTTCTCTGCTTCCTGCTTGACAAGAATATTGAGCTCTGATTCCTTCATCTGGTCCATCTTTATCTTCTTCACAATAACACCCCTTCCCAGAAGGCCGGTGCTTACTTCCTTGACCTTAACCTCCTTGGAAGTCAAAAGGCTCTTTACTGTTTCCACAAGAGCAAGACGGTCCATAATTTCACCGTCTGCAATTGAACCGTCAGATAACTCGGTTATTCCGTAATCGGTTAGAACAGGTTCATTGCCTGAAAGATCCAGGATTGAATATTTGATATAGGAACTTCCTATATCCAATCCCAGCACAGGTTTTTTTCTTTTTTTGAATGCCATAGTCCCATCCTTTTATTATTTTTCAATGAATTTCTTTATTTCCAAACCTTTAATATGCCATCTCCTTCCTATCTTCTTTCCTGTGAGGGATTCCTCTCTGAGATGCCTGCGCACTGTCTGAGTTGATACATTGAGGATCTTTGACACCTCTTCAACATTGTAAAATTTATTGGAATCTATTCTATCTATGGATATAGCCATACCGCCCCTCACGTCTAATGATATAGTTTAATACATACTTAATCATAACTATATATATTTATACATAACAATCGCTCTTTTGTCAAGTGGAAATTTCATTTTATAAGCCCCGCAATTCGCGGGGCTTATAAAATCGTTTTACAGTATATCTATCCTATTCAATGAATTGGGCAATATTTTCCTGTCAGATAATTCCTCCGGTATGTCTATGCTTTCTGCCATCATCTGGCCATCTTCCGGCCATACAGATGAGTCAATACTGCCGTTTAGTCTATCCAGAATAAGTTCAAGCAATGCCCTATTGGAAAACTCAAGGTCTTTTATCACCTGTTTTCTCTTCATTGCTCTATATTCACTGTTTACCTGTATACCCTCTTCGGCATATGGAGTATTGATGCGTATGAAACGGTCATTCTTATCCGGATTGATAAAACTCATAACAAGACCATTATCACCATGTGCAAGATAATACAATGCCTTGCCCGCATCACTGCCGGACTGCGATATTAGTATATTCATTGCCGAGGCATTGGCCCCCCTGCCGAGATATATGATTTCATAACCGTGTTTATCTGCAATACCGGCAATAACAGCATCATTATTATTTTCCATTGCAGCATGAGATGATATGATAACTGTTTTGCCTTCAAACTGATGTTTGTCAATGTCATTATAGTCATCTGTTATTTCATATATACCGGATATCCTCATTATACTGATATTCTCTTTGCCGAAATATGCAAGCTGAGCACCATTCTTGCGTGCCCTGTTCACTGTCGGCATTATCATCGGACTGTCTTCAAAGGGATTGATGCCGGCCATTATGATGTTATCATATGCTTCTGCATCATTATATGTAACAGTGCTTTTGAGTGAAGAGAGCCGGGCAGCAGGCAGCAGCTTCAGATCAGCTGCCGATGCAATGGCTTTCAGTAAAGATAATTCCTCAAATGTAGCTGTCTCACCTGCAATAATGGCGGGCTTATTATCATTAATATACTGAATAACCTTGTCAGCTGCTTCTTGAGCAGCAATTGCAGATGTCTTGTCAGCAGCAGCTTTATTCAGTTCTATAAATCCGAACCGGCCTCTTTTGCATATATTGCCGAAAAGATTCGTCTCTGAATCCTCTTTACCCTTCACACTGACTATCTTATTGCCTATTTTTTTCACCTCAATTCTGCAACCGTAGGAACAGAAAGGACACACTGTCTCTGCTGTCTCCAGTTTGAATGGTCCCGGTTTTGCAGTATCGGGCTTAATGACAATAGCTCCTGTAGGACATGCATCTGCGCATAATCCGCATGAGATGCAGTCTGTTTCCCGGAGCGGCTTATTCATTGCAGGTCTTACCACTGTCTTGAATCCCCTGTTTTCAAATCCCAGTACACTGAGACCCAGAACCTCTTTGCACATCCTTATGCATCTGGCGCATGATATGCATTTATTCGGTTCAAATATAATATACGGGTGCCTGTCATCTGTCTCCATATCCCTGAATTCACCGAAGAATTTATCCTGCTGCACTTCATAATTATCGGATGCATCCTTCAATTCGCAGTTGAATACTGCTTTGCATCCGCATTCAAGGCATCTGTCTGCCTCTGTTTGAGCCTGCCGGTCAGTAAAACCCTTTTCAACCTCTCTGAAATCCTTTATCCTTTCATCAGCTGAGAGTTTAGGCATTGCCTGTTTCTCCTTTTCCTCAAAATGCGTATAGTCATCTTCAAGCTGCTTCTTGAGATTGTCCTTCTTTGAGTAGAACTCTTCGGGATATTCAATCACTTCTCCTGACTGCAGATATTTGTCTATTACCCAGGCTGCTTTCTTGCCGTCTGCAATACCGCCGATTACAGTGTCAGCGCCTCTGCGGAAATCGCCTCCGGCAAAAACACCTTCAGCATCAGTCATGAATGTTTTTTCATCTGTTATAACTGTTTTCCAGTCAGTGAATTCTATCTGTTTGTGAATCTCGCCTGAGGGAGTTGATATACATTTGATATCCGATTTCTGACCTATGGCAAATACAACAGAATCAGCATTGATTGTAAACTCACTGCCCTCAATGGGAATAGGCCTTCTCCTGCCTGAACTGTCCGGTTTGCCCAATTCCATTTTGATACACTCAATACCTTCTACCTTGCCCTCACTGTCTTTAATGACCTTTACAGGATTGGTGAGGAATTTTATATCTATGCCTTCTTCCTGTGCATCCTCAATCTCCGCGTCATGTGCAGGCATTTCCTTTACTGTTCTTCTGTACACCATTGATACATTGCATCCCAGCCTCCTGGAGACCCTGGCAGCATCAATAGCAGTATTACCGCCTCCGACAACAACAACATCCTTGCCCAGGTCAATATCCTTGCCTGCTGCAGCATCGCGGAGCAGGTCTATGCCGCCCCATGATCCTTCTGCATCATCATTTTCAATGCCCATATACATGCATTCATGCGCACCGATTGCAATGTAGATTGAATCATAGCCATTCTCTTTCAGTTCATCAAGAGTGAAGTCCCTGCCGAGACGCTGATTATAATGTATCTCAGGTCCGAGGTCTGTTATCTGCTTTATCTCTGTATCAAGCACATCATCGGGCAGACGGTACTGGGGAATGCCGTATCTCAGCATCCCGCCAGCCTTTTCATACATCTCAAAAATATCAATATCATATCCTTCAATAGCCAGATAATAAGCTGCTGAGAGTCCTGATGGTCCTGCACCTATTACAGCAATCTTCTTCTCTTTGCTCTCCTTGATGTCAGGAGTGAATGCATACTGAGAAGCAAGGTCTTTGTCAGAAGCATATCTCTTGAGAAAATCAATGCCCACTTTTGAATCAACGAGGTTCCTTCTGCATTCATCCTCACAGGGCCTTGTGCAGACCCTCCCGCATACTGCGGGGAATGGATTGGTTTCCTTGATTATCTTGATTGCCTCATGATAATTGCCCTCTGCAATAGCAGCTATGTATGCCTGTACATCCACATTGGAGGGACATTCATTGTAGCACGGCGCTCTGCAGTCAGCATAATGATTGGACATAAGCAATTCAAGCGCCATCTTCCTCTGATTCCATATTTCCTTTGTATCAGTTCTGACTTCCATGCCGTCTCTCACCTTTGTGCCGCATGATACAGTGTATCTTGTCTTTGCACCCTTGATCTCAACAGTACATAAAAAGCATGAACCGTATGGTTCCAGCTGTTCATGATAGCATAATGTGGGGATGTCAATGCCTGCTTCCCTGCATGCAAGAAGAACAGTATTGTTGCTGTCTGTCTGATAATCTTTGCCATTAATATTTATTGTAATATTACTCATCATGACCTCCTACTTCACATCAACTGCATCAAACGGGCATACCTTCCTGCAGCTGCCGCATTTAATACACTCTTCCTGATTAATGACATACAGTGTATCCTTGTCGCCCTCAATGCAGTCAACAGGGCAGTTCTTGGCACATATACCGCATTTCTTGCATTTATCAGGGTCAATTGTGAATTCAATGAGCTCCCTGCACTGTTTGGCAGGACATTCCTTGTCTCTTATATGGGCTTCATACTCATCCCGGAAATACTTGATTGTTGTCAGCACGGGATTGGGTGCTGTCTGTCCGAGTCCGCATAATGATGACTCCTTGACCATACCGGCAAG
>JAXHVG010000328.1:0-2599 GCA_034189245.1 Caldifarciminota bacterium | reverse complement strand
TGTAATGAATATAGTATCTATGGCATGTCCGGATGAATGAACAGTGATTGCACTATTGGGCGGATCAATCCTTGTCTGCCCATTCCACATGCCTATTGTGCCCTCTGCTGTTATTGAGTCGCCGAGCTGACAGTGCGGGTCCATTGTATCTGTCTTGACCACAGCGCCCAGTATATAATTTTCTTGGAAATTGATGATATTGGCAAATGAGGAATATGTGCCTGTCTCTGTTGTGACAATCCCTGTGGAGCGTATTGCATATCCGTAATATCTGGGGTATCCGAGACTGTCTATCTGTTTGAGCTTTGGTATGGATGTATAGCCCCAAAAGAATCTGCCCTGGCTTGCTGTAATTGTAGTGTCAGATGCATTGTCCACTGCATAAACAAAGTACTCTGTCCTGCATCCGTCATTCTTGGCGGGAATTGTATAGATGAATGTATCGCCTGCAGCACTCTGCATCTCAAATGTGTCTATTGTATTGGAGTCATAGAAACTTGCTGCAAGATAAACACCTGAAATCCCATCCCCATCTATTGCTGTACATGTTACTGTGATATCCTCTGATGAAAGTGGAAGATATTTATCTCTTGCTACATTGGATATGGCCGGACCGGCTACAATGCCGCTGCCCGGTGTCGGTGTGGTCAGTTCTGCGAAATCATCGGTGCAATTATCCGTATCTGTACCATCAGGACTCCTTGATGCAGAGCTCCCCTCAGCAGGATTGGGGGCAGGATTTGTGCCTGTCCCGTAATTGACATAATCCACTTCAACTGATGAAGCATCCTTCAGTATTATCTCATCACCGGAATTGGCAAGTGCAAATGAACCTGCTGAATCTCCGTATGCATAATAATCCGTGCCAATAGGCATTGTGAAATATGCATTAAATGAATCAATATTCTGGACAAGGAGATAGAATTCACCCGGTGCCAGTTCAGTGGATGGC
This sequence comes from Caldifarciminota bacterium, assembly GCA_034189245.1. Taxonomy (GTDB): domain Bacteria; phylum Hydrothermota; class 32-111; order 32-111; family 32-111; genus JAXHVG01. The sequence continues at coordinate 1,647 of JAXHVG010000328.1, read as the reverse complement.
GGAATGTCGAACTGATCCTCGCCATCTGTTAATGTATATCCGGATATGTCCACACTGTCAGCACCTGTATTGTACAGTTCAATCCATTCGGATGGCGTATCGCCTCCTGACGGGCCGTTTGATGCAAACTCATTGACCTTGATTGAATAGTCCGGTGCTGCCAGAACGGTAAAGCCCATTGTATCAGAGCGTGTAATATTATTGTCATTGTCTCTTGCAAAAACATAATAAGAAACAGTGTCTCCTGCAGTGAATGACCCGAGCGTATAGTAATACGTATTGCCTGACACAGAATCGCTGCTTACGCTTGTTGCAGAGCCGCCATTGACCCAGTAGTATGTGTATGTCAGTGAAACAGTTCCATTGTAGTCAGATATATCAGCATAATCTATAACTGTATTACCTTCAATTACAGGAGCAGGCGAATGAGCAATACCGGTGATTTCAGGTGCATAGTATGTCACAACAAATGACTCTGTGGATGAAATTGTTGAAGCTGCGCTGTCATCAACTGCCTTCTCATAAAAATAGACAGTGTCATTCTCATTGAATGAGCCGAGTGAATAATAATAGCCGTCTCCTGACACAGAGTCACTGTTCAGAGAGAACCATGCACCGCCTGAACCGACCTTGTAGAACATTGTGTCTGCTGACACGCCTGAGTCATCTCTTATAAATGCAATGCCTGTAACATTGTCTGCCGGTTCCACATATGCCGGTATTGAGTTTATACTGTCAATAATAGGTGGAGAGTTTGTCCCCGAATCACTTGCATCAAAGAATAGTTCTACAAATTCATATATATAATTGTCTGCATCGGAATACTCTGTAATAACAAGACCTGCATTATTACCGCCTGTCACACCACTGCCCGGTGTACCGTTTGCATCACTGGATTGAGTCCATGTATTGACATTGGTCCCGTCCCTCTGGACAGTATTGCCGGAGCTGAGGGGTGATGTCGTGGAGTCAATCCTTGTACCGATATTATCATCAAGGGAGTATGTTTCTGCTCCATTAATGGAAATAGCTGAATTTGATCCATTGATATAAACAGCATTAGATGGGAGAGAAACACCCCAAAATGTTTCAAATGATGCCTGGTCTGCATTTCTTCCAATAACAATATAATCACCGTCGTAAATCGTTATATCACCAAAGGTATATGAATAAGTATTGGACTCATATTGCTGTAAAAGATAATTATTTACATTTATTGAATCACCCGAGGGTTGTGCCTGCACATTGATGGTTGTTGTATCCGAATATCCTGATGCACTGCTGTCATCAACTGCTTTGACATAATAGTCAACCACATCACCCTCATTGAAAGAGCCCACATTGGTATAATAATAATTATTGCCTGATATTGAATTATTGACCCAGTTAATCCATGCTCCGCCATTTGCTCTTCCAAACAATGTGTCGGCATCTATCCCTGAGTCATCTGTAATGACAGCGACAATAGAAAGCTGATCACCGTCTCTTAATGGGCTCGGATTGTGACCGGCAGAAACAGAAGGCGGGTTATTGGATGCAGCGCCTCCATCATTGTATATCTCAACAAATTCATTACTGTAGGATGAGGCATCGGAATATTCTGTAATAACAAGACCTACACCATTGCCGCCTGTAACACCGCTGCCG